>NZ_JAVKEA010000085.1:0-46804 GCF_040221695.1 Coleofasciculus sp. E2-BRE-01
AAAATGTGCCGACCTATAGGGTCTAATTTCCGATTCTGATCTCATCAGGAATCAGGTTAATTGTCTGAACTTTTTTGAGCGAAAGTATTGTATTGGTGAAAATAAGCCTCAACCAACTCAAGAGACGGACGCGATCGCGCTTTTTATGAGCCGATTCGGGGAACGTAGAATTGAGGCGACAGCAAACTATACATATTGTCTCAAAAGCGGGTTGGGGAAAAGAATCCTATTGGAGGGATTGACAGAGGCGGTGGTTTTCCCTTAGACTTATTTCATAATGGAAAAATGTGCCGACCTATAGGGTCTAATTTCCGATTCTGATCTCATCAGGAATCAGGTTAATTGTCTGAACTTTTTTGAGCGAAAGTATTGTATTGGTGAAAATAAGCCTCAACCAACTCAAGAGACGGACGCGATCGCACTTTTTATGAGCCGATTCGGGGAACGTAGAATTAAGGCAACAGCGCACTATATATATTGTCTCAAAAGCAGGTTGGAGGAAAATAATCCTATTGGAGGGATTGACAGAGGCGGTGGTTTTCCCTTAGGCTTACTTCATAATGGAAAAATGTGCCGACCTATAGGGTCTAATTTCCGATTCTGCTTCCATCAGTAGTTAAGCTAATTATCCTAACTGGAATAGCGCTGACTTAAGCGAAATATTGCCAATTCGCAGACCAGTAAATAAATATCTTATCTTTAGGTTCAAGTAAGAATGGAACTTACTGGGTAACTCTTTCAACCCGTTTTAACGGGTTTAAGCTTTGAGCCAGAACTTTAGTTCTAGGCTTAAGTCAGCGCTCTCCAGGTTATCACCCGGAGGGATCACTTCATAAAGAATTGCGATGACGAATAGTTGACTGTAGCAACAAACCCATTCCCATTAGTAGTAGTGGGATAGAAAACGCGGGTTCTGGAACGGATTTAGGTTCTACACCAGCATCTTGGAGTGCAGCGTATGCATAGTCTCCCCATAAAGCATGACCTTGAGCCGTTGGATGGATGTCATCCCAGAATAAGTACTCGTCGGGGTTAGAACATACACCCAATTCAGTGAAGCAAGGCTCAGTCACATTGGTAAAACCAAATTCATCAGGCTCGGTGATAACCTCTTGAAACAGAGACGCCAGATCAAACGGTATGATGTTTATATCATCATAGGTGAGACGCAAATCATCGAACATTGCCGTTAAACCCGCGTTATGTTCCGCACTCACTTGGGTGAGTTCCGCTGCTTCTCCCTGTATAATCGCTCGGGGCGTTTTGCCCAAATCGGGCAAGTTAGGAATAAAGAAATTACGAGCGCCAGATTCCGCTAAAGCCGTCACCCCAGTGAATAAGTTGTTAATGGGTTCAGTACTATCGCGAAGCCCACCCTTACTATAATCATTATTACCTGCCCATACAATATAAAGTGCGTCAGGATTAGCTGATGTTTGAGCAACATTCAGGTCATTAATAAAACCATTAATCTCGGTGAGGACTCCTACGCCTAACTCAGGAAAGACATTACCCAATCCTGTCTGAGCGCCACCAAAGGCAAAGTTAACACTATTCGTTGCGGTAGCACCACCGAAATTAAAACTTACCCCTGGTGGGGTTGATGGAATGATTGGTTCTCCCACTGTTAATTCAGTCGATAGACTCAAATTAACTCCCAATTCCGATGTAAGAATGTCTATCCAGTTATAGCCATTAGAAAAGCGTCCTTCAAAGTAAGGTGAACTGGGGGTAATCGGTACGGGGAAACCTAAGGAGTTTGCGGCTGACGTCACATTGAAGACATTGCCTGAATCAGCGGAGCTATCGCTAAACACATAAATCTGATTGAATTGGATTGCCTCAGCACTTAGCGGGTACAATAAAGATAAAAAAGAAAATCCTGTGGCTATTGCGGTAATTTTCATCGTTTTAGTTTCACACTCCTGTCACGACTCTTATACACCGAATTCACAGAAAATGAGCATCTAAAGAATAAGTTGTATTGAATCTTTATTTTATTATTTTTTGTAAATATTTATTAGTGTAAATACTCATTAATTGTGTTCTAATGAAACAGGCAATAAAGACTGGCAATGAAATCATTTGAACAGGGGTTGATTGAGCAGCAACCCATTAACCAAGGACTGCTGCAAACGATTCGCTTGATTGGAGAGTATAAGGGAAAGCAAGAGTTATTCAAAGAACAAGCGCCCCAAGTTTTGGAAACGCTGCGCCAAGCGGCGGTTATTCAGAGTACGGAGTCTTCTAACCGGATTGAAGGGATTACGGTACCCTTGGAGCGGATTAAGAAACTGGTAACGGAAAAAACAACGCCACGAGATCGCTCGGAACAGAAAATTGCGGGGTATCGGGATGTCCTAACGACGATTCACACAAGCTATGCCCATATCCCTTTTACGCCTAATATTGTTTTACAACTTCATCGTGACCTTTACCAGTTTGCGGTCAATACAGGTGGGCGCTGGAAAACGGTAGATAACAAAATTAGTGCTACCTATCCAGATGGAACTAAAGTGGTGCGGTTTCGACCCATTCCAGCTTATGCCACACCTGAAGCCATGGAACATTTGCATGAGCAGTTTAATCGCTGTTGGCACTCGGGTGCGATCGAACCGTTATTACTCATTCCTACTTATATCCTAGATTTTTTGTGCATTCACCCGTTTTTAGATGAGAATGGGCGAATGGCAAGGTTGATTACCCTATTGCTGCTTTTTGACACTCCCTCGCCTGAGACGAGGGATTCTTCTCTCATCCAGAAGCCTTAGAGTATTGATTTTCATCAATACACCAGAGGGCTAACTGTCCGGAAGCGTTTACCCAGTATTCCTAGGAGATTCGCGTATGCCCTACGCTATCTAAAGCCTTGATCAAAATATTTATGGCTGCATTCCAGTCCCTATCGAGGACAGTACCGCAGCTACAAACATGAGTACGGGTACTCAAAGACTTTTTAACCCTAGCACCGCAGCAAGAGCAATCTTGCGAAGTGAAGCTAGGGTTTATTGCTACCAATTCTCTACCAAATAGGTTGGCAAAGTATTCCAGCCATTTGCGGAATATTGTCCAACCAGCATCTGATATTGACTTGGCTAATCTGTGGTTCTTAACCAGTCCTCGAACATTTAAGTCCTCAATCGCCACGAAATCGTTAGATTTCATTACGCATCTTGCTAGCTTAACCGCAAAATCTTTACGCTGGCGACTGACTTTTAAATGCTGCCTGCCCAGCCTTTGCTGGGCTTTTTTCCGATTCTGGCTACCTTTTTCGCATTTAGAAAGTCGGCGCTGCAACCGTTTTAACTTCCTCTCAGACTTCCTGAGAAAACGAGGGTTGTCCACCTGGTCTCCATCTGAGTCGGTGTAGAAATGGTTGAGCCCAACATCTAAGCCAATTTGCCTATTTGTCTGCTTAACGTTTTCACGACGTTCTACGTCAATGCCAAACTGAGCATAGTAACCATCAGCCCGTCTAACCAAGCGAATCCGCTTGATCTGGGATTGCTGGTAGAAATGCAAGTCTCGCGTTCCAACCAGTTTTAAGCGACCAATGCCAGTTTTGTCAGTGATGGTTAGATACTTTCTGTCATCAGAGAGCTTCCAGCCACTTGTCTTATATTCGACTGAGCGACAGTTTTTCTTAAACCTTGGAAAGCCCTTCTTACCTTTAACCTTCTTTTTGCAATTGTCGTAGAATCGACTGATACTAGCCCAAGCACGTTCAGCAGAAGCTTGACGTGCCATTGAATTTAAAGCAGCAGTAAAAGGATACTCTGGATCTTCGGCTAAAACCTTGGTGTACTTGTTTAAAGTATACCGATCAACCTTTTCCTCTCTAGGAGCGTCTAGCCAGTATCGCAAGCATTTGTTGCGAATGAACTGACATATCCTTATTCCTTCATCTATAGCTCTAAGTTGAGCTTTAGAGGCTTTTACCTTAAATTCGTAAACTAGCATCGTCTCGACCAGCCGATGTGTTATTTTAACAGTATCATTTTAGTCGTCTATTGTCAATGCATCCAGAAACAACATACAAAAGGACTCGCAGAGCTGTATACAACCTCACTGTACATATCGTATTTGTGTCCAAATACCGCAAAAGTGTGTTCACGAAAGAGATGTTAGTAAGGTTGTCAGAGGTGTTCGAGTCTGTAGCGAGTAGTTGGGAGTCAGAAGTTCTTCAATTTAATGGAGAAGAAGACCATGTACATCTCCTTCTTTCTTATCCGCCCCACAAGTTATTGAGCAGCCTGATTGCCAATTTGAAAGCCACATCATCTAAGACGATGTGGCGAGAGTTTGAAGCAGTATTAACTTCTGTTTACAAGAAAAGGGTTTTGTGGACAGGTTCTTATTTTGTCTCTAGCTGCGGTGGCGTTACAATAGAAAGGCTTAAGGTCTACATCCAAGAGCAAGAATGTCCTGATTCATCCCATCGCGCTCAAGCGAGGGTCTTCTCAGGACAGGAAGGATAAAGCGGGTTATGAGGTGGGGCGATTTATTAGCTTAGAGCGGATTGTCGAGAGAACGAAGGAAAGTTACTATGATACGCTTTACCAGTCTTCCCAAGATTGGCATGAAGGACAGCATAACCTATTACCTTGGTGGGAATATTTTTTGGGAGTTATGGTGCTGTCAGCGTATCGGGAGTTTGAAACAAGGGTGGGAGTCGTTACTTCTGCGAGGGGAACAGTTCGTAGTAGGCACTTTAGTGCCAGAAGCGCTTAAGCGCTTACTACAAACTCTAAAATCGATAACTCAACAGTTTAATCATCGCACCATCCTGGGGCAAATCTGAGGGTTTCAACGTCAGCATATCACTGTTCACCCGACTGACAGGCATTTCCTCCATCACCGTTAAAAACTCATCCACGGGTTCAATCCCATAGTCCCCCTGACAGGTTTCATCCGCTGCTTGGGTACGGAAATGAGTTGGGACTACCAACTTCGGATTCAACACTGCGATCGCGTCTTTCGCCTCCCTCGGATTATAGGCTTTAATACTGCCGCCCACAGGCACAAATGCCACATCCGGACGCCCCATGAGGATTTTCTGCTCAATTTCAATCGGTGCGGCTGCGCCACCTAAATGGAGAAGTTTAATCCCACTTTGCTCCCATTGCCATGCCACATTATTCCCCAATCGGCGTCCCCCGTGGCGATCATGAGGAATACTAATCCCTTGGAATCGAATCCCCCCAATCTGATAAACTCCCGGTTGAAACAGGATACGCGGATTTCCTGGCAATCCCTCAGCCGCCCCTTCATCCAACAACTGAGAACTAATTAAAACCAAATCCGACTCCACTTTTGGTGGACGATAACCTGCGGTACACCCAACTGCCCGAAACGGATTCACCAAAATCCGCATCCCTCCACCTGTAAACAAAAAGCAGGTATGTCCTAACCACTTAACTGTCAGTGTTCCACTCGCCGACTGCGCCTCAGCCGACTGAAATTGTGAAGCCAATGTTGTTCCCAAAGTGCCAAGCACCCCTGCACCCACGTAGCGCATCAACTGTCGCCGTTTCATCGTTAGTTAATCAATACTCCTCAAACTTAAGCTAGAACCATCGGGTTTTGAGTCGATGCTGGAAGAGAAACTAGGAAATTTTGCAATAACTGTTTACCGCAATCGGTCAAAACACTCTCTGGATGAAATTGGACGCCTTCAAGGTGGGGATAGTTCCGGTGTCTCACCCCCATAATTGTGCCATCCTCTACCCAAGCGGTAATTTCCAGCGCGTCTGGACAGGTGTCTCGTTCAATTACCAGACTGTGATATCGAGTGGCGATAAAAGGATTGGGCAAATTCTGGAAAACACCAACGCCTGTGTGGTAAATTTCCGAGGTTTTGCCATGCATCAACAGGGGGGCTGAGATAATTTTGCCGCCAAAGACTTGACCAATACTTTGATGACCCAGACAAACGCCTAAGATGGGTACAGTTGCACCAAGTTGGTGAATTAACTCACAAGAGATCCCTGCATCATCCGGGCGTCCGGGTCCTGGGGAAATCACTATCCCATCAGGATTTAATTGGCGCAGTTGATCTAGGTCAATTTGGTCATTGCGGTATACCTGAATATCAGCAGCAACAGGCAATGTGAACCCAAGTTCCCCTAGATACTGCACCAGATTATAGGTAAAACTGTCGTAGTTATCAATGACAACAATCAAAATTTACACTCCTGGGTAGCTTACCCTAACCACGACAAACCATTACACTTTAATTTAGGTTAAAAAAATAGCTTAGCGCATCAGTAACAGAATGCGAGTCACCAAGGGCGGTAAAAGTAGGGAACCAGCAACGAGTAGGGCTGCGATCGCGGAGATGAGAACAGCACCCGCCGCACAGTCTTTGGCAACTTTTGCCAGCTCATGATAGGACTGTTTAACCGTTAAGTCAACCACCGCCTCAACTGCTGTATTCAGCAATTCCAGGGTCATCACTAGCCCACTGGTCAAGCCAATCACGGCAATTTCTACGGGGGTCAACTCTAATAAAACAGCCAAGCTAATTGCTACAGTGCCAATCAGGGTATGAATGCGAAAGTTCCTTTGGGTGGCAAAGGCATAGCGAACTCCCGCCCAAGCATATTTAAAACTAACCATTAGGGTTGGGGCAATACACCAAGCCAAGTCGCGTTTGAATCTCTGATTCGGGTCAGACTCTGGCGGATTTGGCAGTGACAAGTCATGCACTATCGACCGGGAACCTGGAACTAAGTATTGAGAATTGGGAGAGTGAGTATTGTTATAAACCATGGGGATTGAATTCCATTGCTAGTAATGAACTGACACCGAATCCAGTGTCATTATACGGGTAACGTCAAGTTGACAATCTCAAGTAAAGCCTGCTGCTGGTTTAGCATTCGCTGTAGGCTTTCCTCATCCGGATGATCCCACCCTAAAAGATGTAGCAACCCGTGGGTTGCTAACCAAGCCAGTTCTATTGTTAAGGGATGACCCTGGTGTTGAGCTTGGCGATAAGCGGTTTCCACTGAAATGACGATATCTCCCAGGTATACGGATTCAGCCGCTTGCATATCTGGAGGTATCTGAGGCGAGTCTACCTCTAATGTGGCGAAGGAGAGTACATCAGTGGGTTGATTTTTGTGGCGGAACTGAGAATTAAATGCCTGAATTTCTGCGTCATCAGTCAGGCGTAGTGTCAATTCATACGTCGGCGCTGGCGGACTATCGGGGTGCAGTGTTTCTAGCCATTGGCTGAACCAATGTTCCCAAGTGGAGGTGGAAATTGGGTTCGTCAGGGAATTCGCTTCCGGAGTCGCTGACTGGGAGGCTTCAAAGAAACAATCCTGCACTATTAGTTCGATATTCACTTGTGCCGCCTCTGGTGTGAGATGAGCTATGGGAACGTTAACGAGTCAGGTAAGCTAAACCAATCAGCACAGCTAATAGACCCACGGTGGTTAGAAAAAAGTGTTGTAGGGATTTGCCTCCTTTACGCACCATGTTACGCATGGCTAATTTCACGTAACTAGGTTTCGGTTCATTCAAAGCGGCGTTGGCTGGTGTTGGCTGTTCAGCAAACGGCGGCTTCGCTGTATCCGGGGGTGTTGAGGATTGACTCATCAGTAATAGTAATTTGCTGTTGAAAGCTATTATATCGTCTTTGTTTACATAATGTAACAAATTGTCATTTGTCATTTGTCATTTGTCATTCGTCATTTGTCCTTCGTCCCCTGCTTCCCCTGCTTCCCCTGCTCCCCCTGCTCCCCCTGCTCCCTCTGCTCCCCCTGCTCCCCTCTCTCAACCGATCAGGTCAATTGATTCTCCTGACGCAGGTAGGCTTCGATAAAGGGATCGAGCGTCCCATTCAGGACATCATCAACGCCTGTGGTTTCCACATTCGTCCGCAAGTCTTTCACCAACTGGTAGGGGTGGAAGACATAATTGCGAATTTGATTCCCCCAAGCCGCTTCAACCATATCGCCTCGGATTTCGGCAATTTCCTGAGCGCGTTGTTCTTGGGCAATCACCAATAGCTTGGCTTTCAGCAGGGCGAGGGCTTTTTCCTTATTTTGGAGCTGCGATCGCTCTTGGGTACAGCGCACGGCAATGTCTGTGGGAATATGCTTCACCCGAACAGCAGTTTCCACTTTGTTGACATTTTGACCGCCCTTACCCCCAGAACGAGAGGTGGTAATCTCTAAATCCGTTTCAGGTATATCTAGGTCTACATCCTCGTTCAGGATGGGCATAACCTCAACCCCAGCAAAACTGGTTTGCCGTTTCCCGTTGGCGTTATAGGGAGAAATTCGCACCAGTCGGTGAGTTCCTTTCTCAGCTTTCAAATAGCCATAGGCGCGGAGTCCCTGAATTTCTAGGGTGGCTGACTTAATTCCCGCTTCATCCCCTTCTGAGAGTTCTGCCAACTGCACTTTATACCCTTGACTTTCTGCCCAACGGGTATACATCCGCAACAGCATTTCTGCCCAATCTTGGGCATCCGTTCCGCCCGCCCCAGCATTAATCGCTAGTACCGCACCATTGGCGTCATAAGGACCCGATAGTAGCTGTTCTAGTTCCCAACGGTCAAGTTCACGATTCAGCTTGACCACATTAGTTTGAGCTTCTTGCAGCAGTCCTTCGTCTGTTTCCAATTCCAGCAATTCCAGAACCGCTTTCGCATCCTCTAGATTACTTGTCCACTGCTGGTACTGCTGGAGATTCAATTTCAGGTCATTCAGCTTTTGCAGGGTTCGCTGAGCGAAGGTTTGGTCATCCCAAAAATCCGGTTGAGCCGCTTGTTGCTCTAGGTCTTTAATTTTAGCAGTCAGTGCAGGTACGTCAAAGATAGTCCTGGGTTTTTCCCAGGCGATCGGACAAGGTTTCGACTTCGCGTTTAATCTCTAAAACTTCCATATTTCTTGATTTTGGTACTTTACTACCCTTTATCAATTGTAATCAGAAAATTTAATTACATCAGACCAATGACAAATATCCCACGCATTTTAAAGCGTGGGATAAGGTGAGTCAATTAGTCGCGATTAAAAGCAATCAGCAACCGCAAAATAAAGATAAACAGGTTGATGTAGGTCAAGTACATCGACAATGCGGCTGGCAGATACTGATCATTGCGATAGGTGCGGGGCAAGATATAGAAATCCACCACCGCCGCACCAACAAATAGTAAAACGCCAATCCCAGAGATGCCAATTTCTAGCCAGCTAGGGGTATAAACGCCAAAAAAGCTCAAGGCGAGCTGACCCACCAACACCACCAACAAGGCAATGATACCCAGTTGCACAGTTTGGGTTAACGCCATCCCATCTTGGTCCGAAAGATTCGAGCCAATTTGACGGGCAGCGACAAACGTGACACCACAACCGAGGGCGGCGATTCCAATCCCTGGAATTCCTACGCCTGAAGTGCCAATGGCAACAAATACGATACCACTGAGGGTGTAGCCTGAGAGCAGGCTATAGGTCGCCAACAGAGGCAATGCTGCACTGTTATTGCCTTTCTCCGCCACACCACGAGCGACGAAGAATAGGACTAATTCAGCAATCAGGGCAACCCAGAAGGTAGGCATGAATAACCCTGGGTTGGTGGTAAGGACATTCAAACCACCATAAGTCCCGACAGCCGTTAAAACCAATCCACCGCCGACGTAGGGCAGAGCATTGGCTATAACATTGGGTCCTACTAGGGCTTGACCCTGTGCATTACGCATGGCTTGGCGAAAGTTACTTGTGTTACTCATGAAAACTCCTTGTGTAACTTACGTCATGATTTAACGAGATCCGGTAAGAATGCTCCCGTCAAATCAAAGATTATGACGGTGAGATGAATCCCAAATGAAAGCAGGTTTACTTCCATTAGTATTATACTCTATTCTAGAATAACGCTACAACTATTGATCAAGGAGGTAATAGGGTTTTTTGCGGGAAATATGTCAACAAAAACGATTAAAATTTCAATTTTAATAAAACTCTATTTTATGTTTTTTTGCAATATTTATTTCAGGCATTGAATGGCTAATAATATATTTTTTATGTAATCAGGCAACAATTATACCCCTAGCCATTAAAATCTCCGCTATATCAGCTTTTCAAAAAATATTATAAACCTTGAAAAATAAAGATTTTTAGGGCAAGTTTGGGCGGGTTTAGTTACATCTGGGTACCAACGAAAAGATAGTAGTGAAACCCGCCCCTACACACGTATGCGCCACGCTCTCGAACCATGTCCTTGAACGAAGTGTTTAAGGAGAAGTTAAAGGTTAAATCGTGGCGTCACATAAGTACCTAGACATAAATTCTGTACCCTGTACTAAGAAACGTTAACAAGCCTCAAACCCTTACTGTTGCCTAATCTCAACCGTTAACTTTAATGAAAGCCGACTACTTACCGTAAAAAGTAAGCAGCTTCCCCAGCGCCCCCTTCGTGCCTACCCAAGATTTCTCAACAACAAGGGGGAGGCTGTATATTCCCAACCCAGTTGTGAACTCAGGCGTAGGAATTCCAGCTCTCCCCATTAATCTAGGTTTTTAGCTTATTCGGCGAGAAGCCTCACACTTAACTTAATCGCAAAGGCTCCTCTAGAAGCCCACACTGTACTCGTGAGAGTCGGTGTGTGGAGTTGTTATGCGTCACTTTCGATGTAGATAAACAGAAGTCCCATCAGTACAGCAGGCATCAGCCAACAAACGACGGGAATCAGAATCCAAGGCAAGAACGAAGCTGCATAAGAACCAGTCATGTCAAATTGTCCTATCTAAATTTACAAGAGTTCAAGACAAATATTACTCAATTTGTGAACCCAATGGGGTTAGTTATTCACCAAACCCCGGAAAATGGCATCCACGGTTTCAAAATTTTCCAGGAGGAAGTAAGCCACGAAAGCGCCTCCCATACCTCCAACAAAGAATCCACCTGCAAATTCGCTCCAGCCTTCAGACGTTTTGAGTCGTTCTGTACTTGGAGCGCTTTCGGCGGCGCTTTTGAGCGACACTAATCCCCAAGCTGCCATTCCAGCGGTTCCCAGTAGAACCAACACCAAGGCACCGACTAAGCCGCCTAGATACTTGGCAGGTTCATAATCCCGTAAGGGTCCAAAGACAACCCAGGGACCGAGTAGGAAGTAACCATGAGCCATGCCAATTTCCAAACCGCGTATGAATGGGGATAGCCCTTTGCGGTAAGCTGGCAGGTTGCCAATGAATGCCCGGGTAAACGCTGAATCGCTGATTGGAGTCGATAAATGACCCACAAAGGGGTCTCCATGGTAGGGCTTTACCATTTCCATATCTCTTGCATCTGCCATATAGATGTTGCCTCTCACTCTGAATGTTTACAAAAATACCTGACTTAACATTGTAAGCAGGGAGGGGTAATCCCATGACACAATATGGGAAGACCTTTAAAAAACTTCATCAAATTAGTTATAGCTTAAGGATATAACACCGCCGTGTCTCTAGGGGGTAATCGGCGCGAATCATCGTCTACGTCCAGCGACCAAAACCCCTGACTTCTTAGAGAAATCAGGAATCCAAGCTGCACAACTATGGTTATATGTCAAGACATGAGCTAGATGTCGTTCGTTTACTAGAGTGTAGTATTTTGAAAAAAACAGTCATCTCAAGAGTCAGTAAATGAGACAAATCTTCAATCAACTATACAAAAACCTGAAACGTCTAATACTACCGCTATTACTGGGCGTTTTAGTTGGCGGATTGGTGGCTACACCTGCCAACGCTGTAAACGTCTACCAAATGCCCAATGTCAACGCGGGTGAACCAACGTGGGTGATTGATCAAGCCGACGTACTCAGCCGCCTGAGTGAAGGCAAGTTGAGCAAAAGCTTGGAAGACTTAGCCCAGAAAACCGACAAGGAAGTCAGATTTGTGACGGTTCGCCGTTTAGACTACGGTGAAACCGTAGACAGCTTTGCTAAAGCCCTATTCAAAAAATGGTATCCGACACCGGAAGCCCAAGCGAACCAAACCTTGCTGCTGATCGATACCCTGACCAATAATACTGCCATTGTCACTGGGCAAGACGTCAAGTCAATTATGCCCGACGAAATTGCCGAGAGTGTCGCCTCGGAAACAATGACAGTCCCCTTGCGGGAAGGTAACAAGTACAATAAGTCTTTTTTAGAGGCTAGCGATCGCTTAGTGGCTGTGCTATCGGGTCAACCTGATCCCGGTCCTCCAGTTGTCGAAGAAACGGTTCAGGTTGAAGGTACATTTACCAGCGCAGAAGAAACTGACACCAAAAACTCAACCATCTGGGTTGTTGTCTTATTGGTTGTCGCGACAGTGGTACCGATGGCAACCTATTTCTTTTATCAGGGCTTCTCTGGTTAAGTTCGTCATTTGTCTTATGTCTTATGTCATTTGTTAGTGTTCCCTATTCCCTGTGACACACCGAGCGTGTTACCGAGCGAAGCCGGGGTGTTCCCTGTTCTCTAAGAGATGATCAGAAGCTTTTACTGTAAAGCACTAATCCTGAACATACTCCTGTCCAGAAATTAAAGCAAACTCAGCCCGCATAAACTCCCGTCCTAAATAAGCCGCATGATCCAACATCGTGACTGGACAGGGCTGGGTTTGCTCAAAAATAACCACACAAATTTCCTTGGCGGTTCTACCTGTAAACACCTGAGTATGCGTGCGTTCTACCTTACCTCGTGCGGGAATCGGTTTACCGGTTTCGGGGTCAACGGCTAAACCGCGATCATCAATCACATTGGTGAAATGTTTGGCACAAATTAATCGTGCATCCCGGTCGAGGTAAATAATAAAATATCCACCGGGATCAAGTTCAATTTCCCGTTTAGACAGTTTGTCATTAATTGTACGCAGGTCTTCTACTGTTTGGTTCATCTTTTCTTGGCTCAATGCGTCCCTTCTTGAATAGTATCGTGTTTAGACCGTTTAAAGCAGGCAGAGGGCAGGACGCAGAAGCATCTTATGGCAATTGGAAAATTAAGACCCCTGCCAATTGTGCTGAGGTTCGGTTAAAAACTGGGATACTTTAATCATTCATCATCCCGTGACAATCAATCCTGAACTAAAAATTGAATATCTCGTTTTGTAAAGGGTAAATCATTATTGATCGCGTCGATTTCTTCCTGTTCCATTTCATTCACTTCACCTATATAGTGGCGCAAAATTTGCATCAGGCGTTGATTATAAAATCGGTGCAGACTGTGATTCGGTGTCGCGGGAAATCCTCGTCGTCTCTTGTGGCGTCCCCCAGCACCTGGATCAAACATCTTAACCCCATTCGCGATCGCCCATTCTATCGGGGTGTAATAGCACGCATCGAAATGCAGGCAATCATATTCCTCAAAACAGCCCCAATAGCGCCCATACAACTGATCACCCTTATTAATACAAAACGACATCCCCACGGGATGTCGGTCATCATCGTCTCGATAAGCCGCCACCAATACCACACGATGACGATAGTCGGGATACAACTGTTCAAAAAACTGGCGCGTCAGATACTTACTGCCCCAAAAAAACTTATCGCAGGTGCTGCTATAGAAGTTATAAATCAGGGGAAATAAGGATTTGGGAATATCATCCCCGACTAAAGGAACCAAACGCAGTCCGGCTTTAGTCACCGCTTTACGTTCGCGCTTAATATTACGCCGCTGATTGGCGTTAAAGATACTCAGATAATCATCGAAGCTACTAAACCCTTTATCCTGCCAAATATAACTGTGATGCAACCAGCTTGTAAAACCATGGCGTTCCATCACCTGTCGCCATTCAGGGTCAACAAAGAGAAAATGACAGCCACTAATCCGGTTATCCCCGCAAAAGTGATCAATGGCACTCACCATAATCTCAGTGAGTTCATCTTCATCTTCTCCAGGTGCGATTAAAAATCGGTAACCCCCTGCTGGGGTAAACGGCGTCATCCCTAACAGTTTGGGATAGTAGCGAACGCCTAAACGATGGGATAGATCTGCCCATTGGTGGTCAAAAACAAATTCTCCATAGCTATGACCTTTAATATAGAAGGGCGCAGCCGCAATAAGCTCTCGGTTTCGCCATATAGTTAGGTGATGGGGCAACCATCCGGTTTTAGACGTCGCACTTCCCGATGTTTCTAAATTATTCAACCAGTCCCATTCTAGAAACGGTGTTTTCAGGGGTTGGGCAAGGGCATCCCAAGCGGCTTGGGGAATATCAGCCATCCGGTTAACCCAGTTAACGGAATAGTCAGTCTGCGGTTGGTGAACCATTGGGAAAATCTATAATTAGGTCTAGATTGGCATGGATTAAAATGAACGGTGAGGATCGTTATTTGTCATTAGTCTTTTGTCATTGGTAAGGGCTTGAGGGGTTATTTACATAAGTTAACATAGCAGAGTTTATTTTGACCGTTAATGTGAGATGAATTGTCAAAATTAAGTTGTAGAGACGTTGCATGCAACGTCTCTACAACTTCCCCATCTCCTCATTCCCTGGACAGCCTATAGTGTAGAAATAACTCTTGGTCAATCCTCTCAACCGCCAAAAGTTCTAAACGTTTCGCCAATTGCTCAGAAAAGCCAGTTCCCTCAACAGGCGTTGGGGCGTCTGCACCCCCTAAAATCAGGGGACAAACTGTGAACCAGAGTTCATCGATTAAATCAGCCGCCAGTAGAGATGCCACTAAGTTACCCCCCCCTAAGACAGCAAGCCGTTGGATGCCCAATTGGTTTAGCTGTTGATAAGCGTCATGCCAATTTATCCCATCGCTAGAGGCATTCACCACCAAAATCCGCTCAAAATAATCCGACTTGTCCCGCCAGGGTTCAGCACCCGCCTCTGTCGTCAACAGCCAACGGGGTACGTTTTGGCGAAAAAAGCGTAATTGTGGATCGAATTGAGCTAGATGGGAGCAAACAATCTGCACCGGTTGGATGGGTAAGCCCCGTTGTTGACGCTGTTGCTGTAACTGGGAATTTGAGACGCTGCGAGTGGTACCATAAGCCCGGAGAGTTCCTGCACCGAACAAAACCCCATCCGCCAGTGCCACTTGGCTTTCCAGATGGGCTTGATCCGCAGACGATGAGAATCGGGCAGGCGATCGCGTCACGTCCGCAATCTTGCCATCGGCACTCATTGCCAGAACAACCGTGGTATGGGGTCGATTGATAGCAGACTTTTCCGGCATAGTTGTCTGGGGTAAGAAAAAGAATGATCACTATTTTGGCGCAATTCACCCAAGGATCATCTGCATGTGTGGCACTCTATCACAACAATCGAAAGAGGTTTTGAATCGTTCTAGGATAGAGATAAGGGGTTTTCAAGGAAACTCGGTGACTCGTAAACTGTATTAACGATTACTCTTTCTACCACCTTTTCTTCTGTAATCACACCAGCGTATCTTATGGCTAAGCCAGGTCAATCCTCCTTTCGTCGTGTTTTGCTGTCACGCCTGTTGTTACTTAGCGTGCCAGTGTTACTCTTGGGAGTTTATGTGACCTACAGAAAAGCACGCTCAACGCTTCTAGATACAGCGCGTCAAAATTTAACCGAAAGTGCTGTGAGGAAAGGAGAAAGCATTCAAGAGTCGATCTCAGCCTTACAAGCCAACCTGCTGACCGCTAGCCAAGCCATAGTCCTTCAATCTCAGTCATCGACAGGCTATCAACAATTTATCAACCAACTGGCTCAACAACTCCCAACCCCGATCAATTGCATGCAGTTGAGTGATATCCAGACTCAAGATATCGTGAGCAGTACCTGTAATCAACCCTTACTCGTCAGCCAACAAGTGATATCGCAATGGTCTAGCCAGCAAGGTGAGGTTTCTGTCGATCCGTCTCAAATTGAGGTCACAGTGCTACCTCAGCTAGCACCCTCAACCCCTGCTACAAACGAAGCTGAAGCCATCTCAGACAAAAGTCAACTCCCGATTCTGTTGAGTGCGCCCGTTTATAACCCTGAGGGTCAACTCCAATATGCTTTGAGCTTATGCTCATCTTTACTCCAATCCAAATCTATCAAGCCTGGTTCCCTATCTGGTGAACCCGTGGTGATTACCCAAGCGGGTAAAATTCTGGTGCATCCCATCGCCCAGCAAGTGGGACGCAATATCAACCAAGAACTGGATTCTTCAAGACTTGAGAGTCTGGTCGAAGACGCGATCGCAGGTCGTGAGTCCTTTATCCATCTTGCCTTGGATGGTCAGGAATATGTCGCTGGCTACACAGCGATTGAAAGTCCGATTAGCGACCAATCTAACCAGCAATGGATTATTCTTGCTGTTACCCCCTTAGAGAGTGCGCTGATCGGTCTTCAGGATATCCGCCAAGTTCTGTTTATCCTCACCTGTGGCTTAATTGCTGCCAGTATTTTAGCCACACTTTACATTGCCCGTGACCTCGCCCGTCCCTTAGAAAAACTCAGAGATTGCGCCCTGCACGAATCCCAGCTTCACTCGAATTATCGCATTCCTCATACCTTCAAAATCCGAGAAATTAACCAATTAGCCGAAGCCCTTGATGGCATGTTTGAGCGCCTCAAACATTGGGCAGAAGAACTCGAAGCCGCCTGGAAAGAAGCTCAAGCCGCCAACCAGCTTAAGAATGAGTTTCTTGCTACAACATCTCACGAATTGAGAACTCCCCTGAATGGTATTATTGGTTGCCTGCGACTGGTCAAAGATGGTTTCTGTGATGACCGCGAGGAAGAACTTGACTTTTTACAACGAGCCGATGAAGCGGCTATTCATTTGTTGAACATTATTAATGATGTTTTAGACCTGGCAAAACTTGAATCAGGGAAACTTTCCGTTGAAGTTGAACTGATCGATCTGCGTCAACTGATTGATGAAGTGATTCACTTACAGGCAGTCTCTATTCAATCGAAGGGACTCGAATTCAATACGAAAAACTTGCATGAAAAACTTCCCGTTCTTGCCGATCCCGCTAAACTAAAGCAAGTCCTAATTAATGTCATTGGTAACTCGGCAAAATTTACTGATTCGGGCAGCATTACAGTCAGTACACAGATTGAAACAGCCAGCGATAAGACCGAACCCGTGGTGAGTGCTGATGATTCTACATCTGTTGCTAGCGTCTCCACGATTCCCAGTAATAAACAAGTCACTGAAAATCAGGGAAGTAGAGAGTTGCTTCCTGCACAAGTTGTGGTAACGGTTAAAGATACGGGAATTGGCATCGATCCCGTGCAACAGGCTAAACTATTTCGTCCCTTTGTCATGGTAGATGGGTCAACCACGCGCAAGTACGGTGGTACAGGTCTCGGTCTGGCTATTTCCCGCAACTTGATCGAATTGATGGGGGGGACAATTACCCTTTTTAGTGCTGGAGAAGGTCAGGGAACGACGGTGAACATTAGCTTACCGCTTGTCGAAACAAAGGGACAGGATACGGATGAGCAACTTGACAGTGAGCCACCCTCACAACTATCAACAGATTTGCCTAAACATCAGGATTCAATTGGCGAGATTAACGGCAAATTAATAACGGATTAATTTTTCAATATAGTGTTAAATCCCAAAGAAACTCTTATTGACAGGGAAATGTCATTCCGCTAACTGAGGAACCTTAATCGGTGTTCCTCCCTGTTGGAGAGACTGGGATAGACAACTGAGAATATTAACCAGTTGAGCCGCTACCCAGCCCGAAGATACTGATACAGGTTGATTATCGCGGATGCTCTGCAAAAAGCGATCGCACACTTGCGCCAAGGGTTCACGACGCTCGATTTCGATGACTTCCCGCCGCAAACCCGCAGGCGTAAAAACATCTCCACTTTGCTCGAAATACCCATGCTGAAGCGTTAGGGGTGCATCATTTTGCATCTCATCAAAAATCAATGTTCCTTGACTCCCCACTACTCCTAGACGCCGTTGTTTATCGGGGTTGAGCCAACATAAGTGAATATATGCCTG
The DNA here is from genome assembly GCF_040221695.1 of Coleofasciculus sp. E2-BRE-01. Lineage (NCBI taxonomy): Bacteria > Bacillati > Cyanobacteriota > Cyanophyceae > Coleofasciculales > Coleofasciculaceae > Coleofasciculus > Coleofasciculus sp. E2-BRE-01. Next base: position 17,902 of record NZ_JAVKEA010000085.1, read on the forward strand.
AAAACCCGTTGGGTATGTCAAAATAACGTAAACAAAATCGGCTAAATCATGTTCCTCAAGAAGGGCGGGTTTAGTTACATTAGCGGTTTCTTGTGAAAGGTTATTGGTCAAACCCGCCCCTACAGATCCCTCTTGCCGTTGTAACCACACCCGTCCCGTGGCTTGAACTTGCACAGGTTGCTCACCTAACCAGGTATTGAAGATCGCGATATCATGAATTGCTAAATCCCACAGCGCATCGACATCCTGACGCACGGGTCCTAGATTAGTCCGAGCCGCGTAGCCATAGCGCAATTCTCCTAAGCATCCCGATTGCACCACCGCTTTACCCTGCTCAACAGCCGGATGAAATAAATAGGTGTGATCTACCATCAATTGACGCTGCTGTTGACGGGCTAAATCAGACAACTGTTGGCATTCAGCCGCATCGAGTGTCAACGGCTTTTCTGCTAGCACATGAAACCCTTGCTGTAGGGCGTCTTGAATCAGGGAATAATGAGTCACCGCCGGAGTCGCGATTACAACCGCATCGCACTTTATCTGGGATTGTATTGATTGCCAATTGTCTGCTAGAACCACATTGTCATTCAGGTTCAATCGTTCTTTAAGCTGAGTTAGGCGCTCCATAGAGGAATCAACGACCGCTACCAGTTGAGCATCGGGATGTGACGCGAAATTCCGCACCAAATGCGTACCCCAGCGTCCTGCTCCCAATATGGCAATTTTAGTCTTCATGAAATTTTGAATCTGTAGGGGCGGGTTTCACTATTATCGTTGTTTGTCACCCTGATGTCACTATGACGTAGCTTGCTTCTTTTCGGGAGCGAGTAGGACAAATGACGAAGGACAAATGACGAAGGACTAATCACCAATAACTTGAGCCAAAGCTGCTTTAGCGGCGGCTTGTTCTGCCGCTTTTTTAGAGCGTCCTTGCCCTTCACCCAATTGTTGACCTTGAAACCAAACTTGGGCAGTAAAGCGATTCTCGTCTGCCTCAATGGGATTGGTTTCGGTAAGGCGATATTCGGGTAAAGATTTATAGTGAGCTTGAGTCCATTCTTGCAGAGCATCTTTATAGTTTTGGCGGGCGGGATCTTTAAGAATGTCTTCAGTCAATCGCTGAAAATGAGGATCAAGCCAAGGACGAATTAATTCTAAGGTGTGGGTACTCAGATAAAGTGCGCCGACTATCGCTTCAAAGGCGTCAGCCAGCCGTGACATCTCACCCCTAGGATCAGCCGCCGCGCTGGGAGCCAGGAGCAAGTATCGCTCCAGTCCATACTCTTGAGCTAATTGAGCCAAAACGCGATCGCTCACCAACACGGAACGAATTGCCGCAAAGTCACCGACTGAAGCGTTGGGATAGGTTTCAAATAATAACTCTGAGGCAGCCATTCGCACCACCGCATCCCCGACAAACTCCAACTGATCATAGTTCACATCACGGGACATACTGGGGTGAGTCAACGCCAAGTCAAGCAAATCCCACTGAATCGGCGTATTGTCCAGTAATCCGAGCTTTTGCACTAATTTTTGCAGTTGTTTTTGTCGTCTGGGGTCAATGGTCATCGAAAAAACGGATTGGTAAGGGGATAGACGGAACCCCCTGTCATTTATGTATGGGGAGGAGTCCATGAATAAGGGCGGGTTTTGTTGTTCAGTTATTAGTGACAAGCTAGCTTGAGTCCCTAAACCCGCCCCTACAATAAACTTATGACTAGAAGGGAGAGAGTCGGACGTAAGCCGGGTTCTGTTCTCCTATATCACTAGGAGGGTGGTTATCTATCTGGGACGCCTGTTACCAGACGCCTCTAGCGGCTCTTTAAGCAGGAACTGGTAAAAGACCAACCGTAGTTCCTAACGACCTTGCACCCAACCGGGGTTTACCGAGCCAGCACCTCTCGATGCTGCTGGTGCGCTCTTACCGCACCTTTGCACCCTTACCAATTCATCTTATGTCCTTTGTCTTATGTCCTTGATTCTAGACATCAGACTGGTGACTAATGACGAATTGGCGGTATGTTTCTGTGGCACTATCCTCACGGTTGCCCGCACTGGGCGTTACCCAGCAAGTTTGGTCTTTCGGGAGCCCGGACTTTCCTCAGATTCACCACTTGGGTGAATCCGCAACCACCTGCGCCGACTCTCTCCTTAGTGATCTATTTTAATCGCCGATAAGGTAGAAGCGTGCGATCACTCCCATCGGGAAGTCTTCTTCCCCATCTCCCCCATCTCCCTCATCTCCCCCATCTCCCCCAGCTCCCCCAGCTCCCCCAGCTCCCCCATCTCCCCCATCTCCCCCATCTCCCTCATCTCCCCCAGCTCCCCCAGCTCCCCCTCACCACAACACTCATTCAGCAACCCTTAATTATTTGGGTTGTAAGGCGAGAACCAGTGCTTTTTGCCAGGACAGATTTTTGGCGATGAACTGACAGCGTAGGTTGCAGGTACGTCCTTTTGTATTTGCTTCCGATATCTTTAAGAATAAACGCAAGTAAAAATAGTCGTTTTTGTCAGCCGCTGCTTGTAGGTTTTTAGGGGAAACAAGAGGAGAACCTATCTTTTCATCGCTAATCTCTTCTTTTAAGGTTTGACCAGGAAGAATTGTACTTGGTGATTGAGAGGCTGCCTCATTTTTGCCGGGAATCACGCGGATGGCTCGCCGAATGCGCTTGTCGAAATCACTGATAAAACACTGTTTCCAATCAATTTCTACAAAAACATCTTTGGATTTATTTTCAATACTCATGGATAATCGTTTCAGTTCATCCAATTCGTATTTATCGGCAAAGGAAAATTTTACGACTAGAAAGTCCTGTAGCTTATATTGTGACAACTCTTGATTTAGATGAGCCGCATCGGTTTCAAATTTCACCAGCTTATCTAAGGACTGAAAGGCTCGGTTAAAAACCAAGGCAACAACAATAAAATAAACGGTTAAAACTAATATATTTCGGGCTAATTCTGTCGCAAAATCCATAAACCCCAAGACTCCGAATTAATACACAAAAGCAAGCAAACCCATGATCTGTTATTAGTGGTCAGCACTCAACCTTAATCATGTTTGGCAAAGCGAGAATCCTCGAACCAGCCGCGACGCCAGAAAAAGAAGCATAAAGACGCCGCGATCGCGATCATCACGCCCCAACAGACAAAGTATCCCCAACGCCAGGTTAATTCTGGCATATATTGGAAGTTCATCCCATAAACCCCAGCGATAAAGGTGATGGGAATGAAAACCGTTGACATTACGGTCAAGACTTTCATCACTTCATTCATTTTATTGCTGACAGAGGACAAGTAAACATCCATTAAACCTGACGCCAATTCCCGATAGGTTTCTACCATATCAAGTACCTGAATCGTGTGGTCATAACAGTCCCGGAGATAAATACGAACATCTGAACTAATCAAATGGCTACCGTCGCGAATTAATGCATTAATCGCACTGCGTTGGGGCCAAATTGAACGGCGTAATGCCAGTAATTCCCGCCGAACCTGGTAAATTTTCTCCAGGGTTTGGTGATTAGGGTTGAGAATCACTTCATCCTCTAACGCTTCGATGCGTTCCCCATAGTCTTCCAGCACTGGAAAAAACCCATCAATGATCGCATCCAAGAGCGTATACGCCAGATAATCCGCACCCGCTTGCCGTATTTTACCTTTATGTCCCCGAATTCGAGCGCGTACTGGTTCAAAACAATCCCGTTCTGGTTCCTCCTGAAAGGTCAGTAAATAGGATTTTCCTAAGACAAAACTCACTTGCTCAATCCAAAATCCATCTTCTGTGGGTTTAGGCATGACCATCTGGGATATAATTAGTAACTGATCGGTATAATCTTCCACTTTAGGGCGCTGCGGAACATTAACCACATCCTCCAATAACAAGGGATGTAACCCCACAATTCGCCCCAAGCCTAATAAAATATCTTCACTACCTAACCCCTGAATATCCAGCCAAGATACGGATTCACTTGTCAGGTAAGGAGTACAAGCATCTGCGGTTAAATTGGTTACACGATTGGCGTGACTTTCATCGTAGTCAATCAAAACGATGAATGACGGACAAGCATCTTCATCAATGCTTAAGGTTCCCGGTAAACTCCCCGGCTCATCATAGAAATACTCAAATAAATCTTCGTCATCATCGTCATCATTGGATCTTGTGGCTAACTTGCTCCCTGGAAAATGGCGTTGTGTCATTTAGCGCTCCTTTTTATACTTAGGATAAGGATTATTCCGTGACTTGGCACAAATTCATTTTAATCCATTCAACTTCTTCTTTTAATCCCCCAGTATCCATCCAACCAACATATCCAGCAAATCTACAGTCATTTTTATTATCATAAACATAAACATGATGCACTTGAAGAGGATTGACAACGAGGTATAGGATTCCACTACTATCTGTGAAAATGAGCGGCTGTAAACTTCTATCGATCGGACTATCTTTGGTAAAATCCAACATTTTCTTGGTCATGCCGCGAACTTTATATAAACGATTAATCACATCTCGGATAATTCCTTGACTCCCCAGAATATTAGACGTAACTATATTAGCAGTTTGGGAACAATGCCAATAAGAACCATGAGCATCAGCTACACCTAATGCAAGTGCTGCTTCAAATTGACCAACAGCACGGGCAGCTTTTTCGGCTAGATTGGCATCAGTCGAGATATATTCATCTCGAAAATAAAGGTTATCAGAGGGTTGGAGATTTAAGCTTGACCGCAGCGGATAAGCAATCAAATCTGAGGAATGAATGATATTGCGCCATCTTAGCGGTTGGTTTTGATAACGATTGGCAAATTGTTTAAGTTTGTCGGGATTAACCTCTAACATCATATTCAGGAATAAAATGGGTGATCCCATTGTTGTTATGCTCTTGAGATACACTTTTCTGATGTTTCCAGACTCGCTCAAGCCATGAATCATGGCTCGAATATCATGAGCTGGATCTTCGGGGCTGAATCTCTCGGAAAATAAGATATCCCATAGGATAACACTTCCCAGCGAGTGGGTAATGATATGGAGTTCTGTTTCTGTAGGATTTTTGGTCAGAAAATCGGCTAGCTGTTGGGCAATCAGATTTCTGATAGCAGCACCTCGTTCAGGATTTAGGTAACTTAAAAAATCTCCACCGAACTCTGATAGGAATCCTTCGCGAAATTCTCGATAACGGAAAATATCATCTGGGCTAGTTTGGGGATATTCTCTCTTAAGTTCCTGCAAGTCTTGATGAATACAGTTCCATATCTTGCCAACATCGTTTAGAACATTTGCCCAAAAACAAGAATAAAAATGGGGACGAGATTCTCCTAGTTGATCAAACTCTTCCTGAATGAGACGTTGTAGTGGATCGGCATATCTGACGTTGGACGTGGCAACACCGTGAATAAAAAATACGAGCATAGTTTAATCCTTCTCTGCCATTGTCTCATCCAGTGTTACCCAAAAAATAGGCGATCGGCAAATCTCAAACTGTGGATGTCTGCTCCTACAAATCCGCTGTAGGGGAGGGTTTAGCCGTTCACTTGCCAAAACCCGCCCTCTAATCCGTTCGTCGGTCAATAAATATAATCTTATTCATAACATTTATAGGCAGGGCGGGTTTTGTATTCCAGTTAGTATGAACTATCAAAGTTAATCCCTAAACCCGCCCCTACACATTAACGTAACCCAATCTTGCCTGTCTAATTACCTCTTCCCCAATCAGCAATTAAACTAAATCCGTCCTCTAATCCGTGCGTTGGTCAATCAATATAATCTTATTCATGACATTTATAGGCAGGGCGGCTTTTGTATTTCAGTTAATCTGAACTATCAAAGTTAATCCCTAAACCCGCCCCTACACATTAACGTAACCAATCCTGAATTTCTAATTACCTCTTCCCCAATCAGCAATTAAAAAGCAGATCAAAATGAGGAACCTGGTTGTTTAAGAAATGCCACTTCTTCCGGTGTACTTTCTCGACCCAGAATTGGGTTACGATGGGGAAATCGCCCAAAACGTTCAATTACCTTGAGATGGCGATAGGCGTAATCAATTGTACTGGCGCTGTCTGGATCATTTTTCAGTGTGGAAAATAACTCAACACACCGACGCTGGTGGGCTAAGTTCTCACTATGTTCATAGGGCATATAAATAAACCAACGCTGTACCGGGAGCAATTGTTGGTCAAAACCCTGTGACACCGCATGTTGGGCGATGGCTAAAGCTTGAGAGTCAGTAGCAAAGGCTTGAGGTTGACCCCGAAACATATTGCGGGGAAATTGATCTAACAGTAGAATCAGTGCCAGACAGCTATGAGGCGATTCCTGCCAGTGGTTGAGTTGACCCGTCGCCGCTTGTTGATACTCGTCCAAAAAGCGCGATCGCACTTCTTCGTCAAAGGCTGAATTTTTGGTAAACCAAGCCTGACGCGGTTTCCCATACTCTGGGTGATCTGGCTCTCCAAACCAAAATGCTAAAATTTTGTCCTTTGTCATTCGTCTTATGTCCTTTGTCATACTGTAGGGACAACCCCCTTGCATCAATTAAGACTTGCTTTCTACTCAATTGGGTGGGATCGCCCTCTCCTCAACGTTCCCTGACATGATCCCAATGGGGTGAAGAACGCGATCGCAACCGAGAATGAGCAAATGAAGCAATGGGTTAAGCTAGGAGTAAGTGGATCTGGGTTTCTAGCCAGGTTGCTCCTCACCCTCTAAAGCAACTGCAACCAGAATCTCTTTCTCCAAGCTGTGTCATCATTAAACCATTACGCTTTGTTGTCATGCCAGCGAAAAAAGAAAAGAAGGGATGTGGATGTGCTTCTATTCCCATTTCATTAATCCTTGTTTTGTTAGGTGTTGGTTATTGGGGATTTATGCAGCGAGACACTCTACTTGCTCATCTCAATATCCGCCAATTTTTGCCGAATAATCAACAAAGTCATCAACAACCGACTCCATCGAATCCTCAACCCCCAACTCCAACTGATTTAACTCCTACGCCTAGTCCAAGCGCATCGGTTGCTACTTCTCCCGTAGAACCTGTTACTCCGACTGAGACACCCACACCTAATCCCCAAGCTTCACCATTACCCACCACCCCCAAACCATCTCCATCCCCTCAAACACCTTGGCAGAAAAAGGAAATCCGAGGAATTTATTTAAGTCGGTATCAAGCCACGAATAATGCTACTGAAAAAATGATTCGTGAACGAGTCCGTTATTATCGCGCTCAAGGAATCAATACAATTATTCATGGAGTTTGGGGTAATGGTTGCACCATGTATCCCAGTCAGGTGATGCAGCAAACTTTCGGATACAACAGTTGTCCTAACGAATTTCAAGACCAATGGTTAGAGTGGTTGATTGATGAAGCACACAAGCAGGGAATGGAAGTTCACGCCTATTTTGAGAAGGGAATTAAAATTGATAAAAATAGCCCGATATTTGACAGGGCGATCGCTCAACGATGGATTGTGCCTGGGGTAGATAAAACTTATGCGGGTATTGATCACTACTTACTGGATGTAGAACTGCCAGAGGTAGCGACTTTTTTCAAAAAGATATTAGTTGAGTTTGTGCAAAAGTATCCGACGATTGATGCCGTGCAGTGGGATGATTACCTAGGATATCATGCTGACTTACCCGGAAAAGTCGATCGCACGACCCATTTGACGAATTTTGTCCAGCAAATGATCGCTGACATGAAGAAAGCTAACCCAGCCGTTAGTTTTGACCTTTGCCATCATAATCCTTATTGGAGTAAACGCTATTTTGCGGCAGATTGGAAAAACTGGAATGTCGATCGAGCTTTTATTCAAATCTATAACGACGACAATTTTCAGCAAGAGCTAGACTATGCCGAAAATTATGCAGGAGTGGCTATTTCTGATCAGCAGTTGTATCGTTTAAAAGAACTGGTGAATAACAGCAAAATTAAGAGCATTTTAGTGTTCCCTTCATCGGGGAAACCTGAAGAGGCGGCGGCTTCTATCAAAAAGTTTACTTCTATAAATCAATAACCGCCTCAAGCTAGAGAATCAGAGAAATAAGATATAGTGCATAATGGCAGATGTTTCTGCCTCTGTGCTAACGGCAGCCATGTTTCAGACATGCCATGGTATGTCTGAGAACTCCAAGATACAGTTACAAAGGGAAAATGAAAGACTTTTTGCAAAACATTAGCCGATATCCTCGTTACCTGATTAGTATATCCTTGGGCATCTTCTTTGCCTTATTTGAACGCTTTAAGCCAGTCCTGAGTAATCCGGTGAGTGCGATCGCACTCGTGGGTCTGGTTGTGGGGACGTTTCTGTTCCTAGTTTTCACCCTGCGTGCCATGCTAGGACTGAATCCAGTTTAGGAGATTAGGGAGTGAGGGAGATGGGGAAGATGAGGGAGATGGGGAAGATGGGGAAGATGGGGAAGATGAGGGAGATGGGGAAGATGAGGGAGATAGGGAAGATGGGGAAGATGAGGGAGATGGGGAAGTTAACTCAAAACGCTTACCTGTTCCCTGTTCCCTGTTCCCTGTTCCCTAACAAATGACAAATGACGAATGACGAATGACGAATGACTACTTAGTAAAGGGGGCGTTATGGCTACAAATCGCCGTGTGTCTAGGGTTTCCTCGCTGATTCAGCAGGAAGTCAGTCAAATGTTATTGCACGATATCAAAGATGACCGTGTTGGTGCTGGAATGGTCAGTGTTACCGATGTCGATGTTTCGGGTGACTTGCAACATGCCAAAATTTATGTCTCTATCTATGGCACCGAAGAGGCAAAATCGGAAACGATGGCGGGTTTGCAATCAGCTACGGGTTTTGTCCGCCGCGAATTAGGTCGGCGGGTGCGCTTGCGTCGTACCCCAGAGGTCATCTTTATTGAAGACCGAGGCTTAGAACGTGGCGCTCGTATGTTGACACTATTGAATCAACTCTCACAAGAACGTCGCCGTAAGGGACTTGATGATCAGGTTCCTGAGACAGAAGAATGAATCCCTTACCCGATATTCAGTCTCTCTCCTTGGCACAACAGGTGGCGCAGATGATTGTGGTGCGGGCGTCTGGCTACCTGTTTGACCATCAAATTCAGTATCCGGCTTGGGAGCCTCCAGTCGCTAAATTGCAGCATTGGATACAGGATTGGGGCGTGGGCGGTGTGATTTTATTGGGTGCGAGTGCTGGAGAATTGGCGCTGCGATCGCAACAATTACAAGAGTATGCCCCAATCCCCTTATTGATTGCCGCTGATATTGAAGAAGGAGTCGGTCAACGGTTTGCGGGGGCGACTTGGTTTCCGCCACCGATGGCAATGGGGGCGATTGCCTGTGAGAATCTGGATAAAGCTCAATACTATGCTCGACAAAAGGGGGCAATTACCGCTCAAGAAGCCTTAGCAATTGGGATTAACTGGATTCTTGCACCCGTCGTTGATGTGAATAATAACCCGCAAAACCCAGTGATTAATGTGCGGGCGTTTGCGGATACGCCGGAAACGGTGAGTCAATTGGCTGGTCAGTTTATCCGGGGGACACAAGACTATCCGGTGTTAACCACGGCGAAACATTTCCCGGGTCATGGGGATACGGCGATCGATTCTCATTTAAATTTACCGATATTATCTCATTCGCGATCGCGACTAGCCCAGATCGAGTTTCCCCCGTTTCAAGCGGCGATAGCGGCGGGTGTGGATGCAGTGATGACGGCTCATCTGTTGATCCCTAGCTTGGATGAGCAATTTCCAGCGACGTTATCGGAAAAAGTTTTAACCCAAGTGCTGCGCCAAGAGTTGGGGTTTGAAGGGTTGATTGTCACCGATGCTTTAATTATGGGTGCGATCGCGAATCGTTATGGTGCAACGGAAGCCCCGGTAAAAGCGGTGGAAGCGGGGGCGGATATTTTACTGATGCCCGTTAACCCAGAAACCACGATTCAAGCCATCTGTGAGGCGGTAACGGCGGGACGAATTTCGCGCGATCGCATTCTGGCATCTGTGGAACGGATTTGGCAGGCGAAGACAAAAATTAATGCAGGTGCAGAAGTACCAGTACGCCAGAGTGATCCCTCTCAACGGTTATCGTTTCTAGATCATCTCGCTCAACCGACGGCGATTCAGACAGTTGCTCATATACTCCGCGATTCTCAACAAGTAGGCGGTTCCCTTCCCCTGCGCTCAAAACCGCTCCCCAATAGCTCTCAGGGACGTAACCTAATCATTGTGGATGATATTCTCACCTGTGATGTTTTGGGGCGAAATGCTCCAGCCGTTACTATCCCCCAACAGTTTGGCTACCAACTGCAATGGGTGGATCGCCATACGCCAGGGATATCCAGGGAGGAGAATGATCGGCTGATTCCCACGCTGCTACAGCTTTTTATTCGCGGTAATCCATTCCGGAATACGGCTGGGTTAACCACCGTAGCGATGAATTGGCTACAGGGGTTATTAAAAAATCAAATCTTAGAGGCATTGGTAATTTACGGTAGCCCCTACACCTTAGAACAGTTCCGACCCCACCTCCCCGCCCAAACGCCTTACATCTACTCCTACGGACAGATGCTAGAAGCGCAGGCGATCGCACTTGAGGTATTATTTGATCAGATTGAATCTGGTTATGGGTTAACAGAATTTATTTAAGTTTTATTAATTAGGTTGCCGCGATCCCGATCCCTTTCTCAGAAACGGTATGAGTGTCAATTCCCTAAATTAACCGCCTGACTAGGGTTTCAGCCTGCAATCGGTAGCTAGCCGACGGGGATATAATTTTTATCTTTGGTAATTTTTATTCATAAATTGAATAACTTTGTAACTTCCTATACGGAACGAGATACCTTTTCAGGCTAGCCAAATTCGTTTATAGTTAGAACGTAGCTTGATCTTTAGTCAGGATGATATCTATGAGTCCGATGAGCCTTCAAACCGTTCCCTCTACTCCCTCTACTCCCTCTACTCCCTCGATTCGATATTCCATTGATGTGATTCAAGAAGAAGCACGTCAACTCGTGGAGAAAGGAGTAGTCAGCCGTCAGCAACCCATCTACGTTCTCTGTCAATACATTCCCGCTCGCGAATGGGTGTGTGTGGAATGCGAACTAGAGCTGTGCGATTTCTTGCTGAGAGACCGCATTGGTGATTTAATTGGTTCCGAAGAATGGGAAAATGATTAGATAGCCTCAGTTGAGAGGAGTTTTGGCTCGGCGCTTATATATAGGGAGTTGGACAAAATTTGCTCCGTAAACGTTCGTTATCGGTTCGTTGTCATTGGTTGTGTCATTGATGAATTGCCGAGTCAAGGACAAGTACGGATTTAGTTCGGCAAACCCTTTCATCATTAGGCTTCAGCCCTAGGTATTGCTCCTGATACAACCCTTAAAAAAGGAGATCGCTTAACAAAGCACCCGTGTAATTGCATATTAAAATTTGAATAACCTGAATAACCTGAAATAGTAGGGGCGCATAGACATGCGCCCTTACCAATGCCGGAAAACTGATCCCCTAATATCCAGTCCGGTAAATTTTTGTCCGACCACTTATTATTGATTCGAGTCAGGATTACGCATCTGCTCCAACTCAGTACGGATCAGAGCAATTTGCACCGTCAGTTCTTCAAGTTCTTGTTGGGTACTTCTAGACGTGGTTCCCGTTGGTGGTGTTGAACCGCTATCGCTAGGTGTTGATGGTGTAGCTGAGTCTGTCGGTTGGTTCATTTGGCTGAACATCTGTCCAATCAAGCGTTGAGCCTCTTGCTCGGTTTTTTCGCCTTTTTTCGACAACTCAGCAACCTGTTGGTTGAAGTCTAAGTTGAGCAGGGACAGGTTTTCTTCCCGCTTTTGCTCATCTTGGAGACTTTCGATGAGGGAAGTGGTCGCCCCCAACGATACACGAAAGCCAGTTTGTAAAGTGTCTTGGATATTGTTAGAACTCATAGCGTCAATAAAGTTGACCCGTTGCTTATTTTACAATACTTTACACTATCCAGCCGAAAGGCAAGGACGAGGAGCCTGAGATCTCTTGCTTTTGGTCACTCATCAACCCACTTGTTCTAGATACTGATTGACATCCTCAATCACCCGAGTTAGTTCAGCTTCCGTACTCAAACGGATGCGTTCATCCCGCAGTGTGATTAGAACTTTAGCCGCAAAGGGACTGGGGTAAATATTGGGATTGCAGAAAATTTCCAAGAAAACATCCCCAGTATATTGGTACTCTATTGGTTTTTGCGGACTAGGCTTACTGGTACTGCCTGGGGCTTGAGCCGTAGCTTTTAAAGTTTGTACAAGTTGGGCGAGTGCCTTTTGCAAATTTTGGGCAGCTTCCGGTGTAAATTTGAATGATACAGACCCTTGAGCCAGATTGAGGGTAAGTTGAGCTGGAACCATGAGCAATAAATCTTAATAATGAGCGCTTACTGATAGAAGATGGTAATTGAGTCCCTCCGAAAATCTACCAAAGAATGAGACGTTTTGGCACACAATTCCTAGAAAAACTCGCAAGAAGCCGACAAAAACTTAGGGAGCTTAGAGAATTAAAAGCATTAAAGGACAAGGGTTTCAGTCATTTTCCTGACTAAACTAAGGATAGGGAAAATTCCTTATCGAGGGGCAACCATAATGCCAGCCGACAAACGTGCTGAAGTTCGCAAGGTTTTACTGATTACCCTGCTGTTGAATGTATTCGTAATGGCATTGAAAGCCATTATCGGCATTTTAACCGGGTCTTTGAGTTTACAAGCTGATGCGTTGCACAGTGTCACCGATAGTGCCAATAATGTTTTGGGTTTAGTGGCGAATCGATTTTCGTCTCCTCATCCCGATCGCGAACATCCCTATGGTCATCAGAAGTTTGAAGGCGTAGGCGCTTTGGGGATTGCGGCGTTTTTAGGCATTGCTTGTTTTGAAATTCTCAAAGGCACCATCGAGAGGATTGTCAACGGTTTGACGCCGATCACGATCGCAGCGCCAGAGTTATGGTTACTGCTGATTGTCTTAGGCGTGAATATTTTCGTTACCTTCTATGAAAGAAATGTGGGGAAGCGGGTGGGAAGTGCCATTTTGATAGCGGATGCTCAACACACGATGAGTGATGTCTGGGTAACGATTACGGTTTTGGTGGGATTGATTGGGATTTGGCAAGGACGACTATGGAATCTGCCCCAACTTCAGTGGTTGGATGTGATTCTCGCCTTTCCTGTCGCCCTGTTAGTCTTTCGTAGTGGCTGGGAAGTATTAACGGATAACCTACCCTGGTTAGTCGATGAAGTCGCGATCGCACCCGAAGCGATTCAAGCCATTGTTATCCAAGTTCCTGGAGTCATCAACTGCCACGATATCGCCTCTCGTGGCGTCTTGGGGCGTCAAGTCTTCATTGAAATGCATCTGATTGTTGATGCTAAAGACGTGGAAACCGCCCACCAAATTACCGAAGCGGTGGAGGATCGATTAGAAGAACGCTTTAATCCAGTGCGCGTGTTGATTCATGTCGAACCTCCAGCTTATGAGTCAGATCGGATTACCTTTTAACCTGAAGTTCCCCTGGAAAAAGCCTGACTTTTCCACAGATATTGCCACTTTTCCACAGAAACTCGTTAGTTTTCCACAAAAGATAAGGAACTGTTAATCCCAATGTTTACTCTTCTTAACCAGAAGAGACGTTCCGGCAGAACGTCTCTACCACAGTTGGTTTGTCCTTAGCGATATGTATCCTGCTATAGAAGAGTGTTACTGAAATGATCCGTTAAGCCGATACCTGTTCAGTCATCTCGTCACTGGTTGCTGAGGAGGCTTCTGCCAGACGTTTTTCCTTATCCCGCTTCCGTTTTTTCGCGTAGAGTTGAATCGATGCTGCCATCGCAATAACCAGAGCAAAGATGCCCCAAGCGGTAATATCCGTGGGTAAACTATTCTTAAATACAGCCAGTAAAACGATCGCCACGAGTAAGACAGTGGGGGCTTCATTGAGGGCGCGGAACTGTTGACCCGTCCATTGACAGTCTCCAGAGGCTAACCGTCGCATCAACCGACCACAGTAAAAATGATAAGCCAGCAACACCACAACGAACCCCAGCTTCGCGTGCATCCAACCCGATTTTAAAACCTCTGGTTCAGTCGTGAGTAGACCAATTGCCATGGCAACCGTCACCACCATTCCCGGTGTGGTAATGATGTTGTAGAGACGCTTCTCCATGATTTGGTATTGATTTTTCAGAATCGTTTGCGCGGGTTCTGCTTCCTGAGAGGCTTCTGCATGATAGACAAAAAGACGCACCAGGTAGAATAACCCCGCAAACCAGACAACAATGCCAATTAAGTGAAATGCCTTATACCAGAAGTAAGCCATAAATTATCCCGTTACAATTGCCAATTCCTTATTTTAAGATGGATTACGGCTTAAGGGACGAGTGCAGTAAAGGACTAAAAGGGTAAACAGTCCCACACCAGCCACATATTTAATTAAATCGGGAACCAGAGGACTCGGTGAGAAAAAACCTTCAATGATCCCAGCAATAATCAGCATTGGCACAATTCCAAAAACTAACTGGGCGGCTTGAGACCCATACACTTTAATCGCATCCACCCGACGATAGTGTCCAGGAAACAGAATTCCGCGACCAATTAACAAACCTGCACCCCCAGCGAGGAAAATGGCGGGAAGTTCCAGGGAACCATGGGGGAATACAAACGCCCAGAAGGGATACGCCAAATTATTTTGACCGACTAATGTGGCGACAGCGCCGATATGCAAGCCGTTGAATGCCATCAGGAAGATCGTATAGGCACCTGCTGTAATGCCACCCGCAACCGCGCCAAAGGAGACGCGAATATTGTTAATCATAATATTGCTAGAGGCTAACGGTTCAATGCCCACAATCGAACCCATCCATAATTCTCCGCGATCGCGCACCTTCTCGATCAAATGATCCGGAACCACCAGCGACATAAACACCGGATCAGTCCAAGCCAACCACCACGCCACCAGCGCCGCCCCTAAAAAAATCCCTGTAGCTATGGCGGTGTAACCCCAGGTGCGCTGCACCACCTCTGGAAACCCCCAGCGACAAAACTGCCACACGGCTTGCCATTCCTGACGTCGAGATCCTTGATATATTTGGTTATAGCCGCGAGAGGTCAACCGTTGTAAATCTTGCACCAGGAGAGTTCCCACCTGATTGGTTCTCGCCCGGGCTAAATCCGCCGATACCGAACGATATAAACTCGCCAGTTCCCGAATTTCCCCCGCCTGTAACGACTTCAACCCTTTTTTTTCCACTTGCCGCAACAGAGTATCTAACCGCTTCCAATTGGGTTCCCGCCGCGCAATCCAACGTTGAATATTCATGAAATTTCACTGAAGATTCTGCCTAACTTAGCTTA
This sequence comes from Coleofasciculus sp. E2-BRE-01, assembly GCF_040221695.1. Classification (NCBI taxonomy): domain Bacteria; kingdom Bacillati; phylum Cyanobacteriota; class Cyanophyceae; order Coleofasciculales; family Coleofasciculaceae; genus Coleofasciculus; species Coleofasciculus sp. E2-BRE-01. Next base: position 33,268 of record NZ_JAVKEA010000085.1, read on the forward strand.
AGATAGCTTTAAATTCAGCCTTTCACCGATCAGGAGATGTTTAGCCAATGTCCCAGAATCCCGACCCCCGCCAATCCATGGGACCCTTGAGTGTAGGTAATGTAGTTAGCGCTGGCTTGCGGCTGTATCGCGATCACCTGAAAGTCTATTTTGGTATTGCTTGCCGAGCAACGTTGTGGGCGTTATTGCCATTTGTCATCCTAATTCCTATTCCGCTGGTGTTGATTTATGATCAAGCAAATCCAGCCATTTTAGGATTACTGATCCCGGCGGGTTTCATCCTGTTTTTTTATGGCATGGCTAAATATATGGTCAATTCTGCGCTTATTTCCCGATTAGCCTTTTGTGAATTAACCAATCAACCCGAAAGCGCTAGAGATGCTCGCCGTCAAGTCAGCCCGAAACTCTGGATTTTTTTGCGGGCTTATCTCCTGTTTTTACTTTTAAGTTTTGGGATATGGATTGGGTTCTATCTCATTGCGTTAGTTCTGGGTATCCTGGGTGGATTTCTGGCAGTTTCCGTACAGGATAATATGGCAATCTTAGTCGTTTTAGGATTGATAGCTATTATAGTATTCGGTATGGCATTAAGTGTAATTATCCGAATTTTTACAAGGTTATTTATGTATGAAGTTCCCTTGGCTATAGAAGAAGATATAACGGCTAGTCAAACTATACAACGGAGTTGGAGTTTGACTAAAAATCATGTGGGGAGAGTTTTCTTGACGTTAACTGTTGCCTTTTTAATTTCAATTCCTATCTATATTATTGTTCAAATCATTGTCAGTATACTTCAGGGGGTTTTATTGAGGGTTTTAGCGGCAGATCCAACATCAGTGGGGTTTCAGATACTTTCATTGATTGTGGGATATGTTTTGGGATTAGTAAGTGGTGCATTGCTCTTACCCTTCTGGCAAGCCATTAAAGCTGTGGTTTACTATGACCTCCGCAGTCGTCTAGAAGGTTTGGGAATGCAGCTACGCTAAACTTATGAATTCTATCTGCCATGCGATTTTTTAACCGAGTCACGCTGCAAACTCCAGAAAGTGTTGAACTAGAATTCACGCTCGCCGGAATCGGCAATCGAGCCTATGCCCTGTTAATTGACTATATTGTTTGGGGCTTAATTCTAATTGTTTCCCTACTTACTTGGGCATTTTTATCGATTCAATTTATTGGTGTTATTGAAGATTTAATCGGCAGTGAAACCCAGTTAGAGCTTTGGTTGATTTCCATCCAACTTTTACTTTACTTTTTTATCTATGTCGGTTACTTTGTTTTCTTTGAAACCTTATGGCAAGGGCAAACGCCAGGAAAGCGCTATGTGAAAATTCGCGTCATTCGCGATGATGGCAGACCCGTGAGACTTCAACAAGCCACGTTACGGGCTTTACTACGACCCGTTGATGATTTATTTTTTCTGGGAGTATTTTTTATCGCCTTAGGAAAACGCGAAAAGCGGATTGGAGATTGGGTTGCTGGAACCTTAGTAATTCAGGAAGAACAACCCCTTACCGCCACCAAGTTTTCGGTATCGGAATCAGCCACAACTCTGGCAAATCAACTCCAGACTCAAGCTGATTTATCTCGCTTATTACCCGATGATTTTGCCGTCATTCGAGAGTATTTACAACGACGTGGAGGGATGACACCACAATCTCGCACAGCGTTAAGCCGACAACTGGCGAGTCAGGTGAAAGACATCATTGACCTGGAAAATGTGCCTCAAAAGGTGACGGCAAATGTCTTTCTTGAGGCGGTGTATCTAGCCTATCAGCAGCAATCTTCAACTGATTCTAGCCGTTACTCTGGATAAACTAAAAAGCAGTGATCCAGATCATTGCCAGCAAAGGGCTGAACTCAAACCAATCGCTACCGCGATCGGTCACACTGGGAATACTCGATTAGGTACTTGTGATAGACCTTGTGATAGAGTAAGCCTTTCAATGATCGCCCGATTGCGATTATCCTAAAAAATAAGGGGTGCAAAAGTCTATCGAATCCAACTTCAGAAAGGAAAAGCTGATCACTTGGCTCACGAAGCGCTTTGACCGATGCTGGGTGCTAGTGCAGCGCCCTTGGAAATACTTGAGCAGCTTCGTAGATACGATGAAGCTGAGGGAGCAATGTAGAGACGCGCCATGGCGCGTCTGGGAGCTGGGGGAGATAGTAGCTGTTCACAGTTATTTCCGTCTTCTTGCACTAGGATGCCATACAGTGAATAAAGGCGCGAACAGCAAACATGGAGGGAATTCGTGATGCATTCAACACCGATTGATTGTTACCTTGCCGGATTAGCAGCGACAATGAAGTTAGACTAATGTGCAAATTGCAGTTTCGTTTGATCAGATGGCTTTTGCTGACAACCTAGATACAACTCTCATGACCGATATTATACTTAGTGGGCGCTACCGCGTTATTCGTCAGCTTGGAGCGGGTGGGTTTGGAACCACCTTTCTCGCAGCAGATCAACAATTACCAGGTCATCCTTGGTGTGTTGTCAAGCAACTGAAGCCAAAAACCACTGATTCGGCGATGTTGCAGACAGCAAGACGTTTATTTAATACCGAAGCCGAGGTTCTGTACAAATTAGGAAACCATGAGCAAATTCCACGACTGTTTGCTCACTTTGAAGAAAATCAAGAATTTTATTTAGTCCAAGAATTTATCGAAGGTGATAGTCTATCTAAACTTTTACCCCAGGGTAAGCCACTAAAAGAAGCACTTGTTATTCGGCTATTACAAGAGATTTTAAGGATTCTGGAATTTGTTCACCAGCATCAAGTGATTCACCGGGATCTCAAACCCGCCAATATCATCAAACGCCAATCTGATAATAAAATTGTTTTAATTGATTTTGGTGCGGTTAAACAAATCAGTACTCAACCCGTGGAAACCCATGAACCAACGGCGCTGACGATTGCCATTGGTTCAGCCGGGTATATGCCCAATGAACAATTAGCCGGAAAACCTCGCTTTAGCAGTGATATCTATGCGGTGGGGATGATTGGTCTCCAAGCATTGACTGGACTACATCCCAAACACTTGCCCCAAGACCCCGAAACCAGTGAATTTAGCTGGCGCAATCAACTCAATATTAGCCCAGGACTTGGTTATGTCATTGATAAAATGGTGCGCTATGACTTCCGTCAGCGTTACCCTTCCGTCACAGCAGTTCTGGCTGATCTGAATAATTTAAGTCATTACAATTCGGGTATCATTACATTCCCTTCAGGCAAAGGAACCCTTGGGCAACGGGGAAAAACCCAAGAGTCAAAATTGACCAATATGCCCACTCGGATGTTAAGGAAAACTAGCGGAGCAACGGGTCAGTCGGGCATGAGAAATTCTGCCCAATCATTGACCGGAACAGGAGAAAATTCGGCAGCGACATCGCGCAAACATCCTCGAAACTCAGCCGTCAACAATCCCACATCAGAGGCAAATCTTGATAACCAAGATGCTACGGCGCAATGGGATTATGCTCCGGACGCACCAACGCAGATTATCAAGGATGAATCGGAGGCGAGTCCCCAGAGAGCGGTTGCGTCCAAGTCCAATCCCTCTAAATCCTTCTCTCCAGCCAAAAAACCGATTCAGTCGAATTGGCTCTATCTGCTGAAAGGGAAAAAAACCAAATGGATAGCAGCCGTTGGCTTGCTGATTGTTGGAGTAGCGGTGACTCCTTTCTATGTGTATTGGCAACAGCGTCCGTTTTCTAATCAGGTTTCTTCTCCATCCACAGACACCGCCAACGATAGCGAGTCAACTGTCTCAGAGAATCAAAACACCGCAAAATCTACTCTATCTCCCAATGAACCTCAACCAATCTTACCCACCCACACTGTCCTGACACCCTCACCATTGCCGCCGATTGATTTAGCGGGGGAATTAGAGGCAAAATCGTTTATTAATTCGGTGAATAAAAGCCAACAAATTTTCTATTTACAACATGGACAATTTGCCTCTAGCTTCGAGGAGTTGGCAATTCCCTTGCAATCACAACCTGAATCTTACGAGTATCAGATCGTCTCCGCGAATCAACAGGAGGCGCTGGTTACGGCGCAAGCCAAAAAACCGGATTTAAGGAGTTATACCGGAGCAGTGTTTGTCACTGGGGAATCGACGAGTGATCAAATCTGCCAAACGAATCAACCGTCACAAACGCCTCCCAGTCAACCGGAAGTGGTGGAGAATACTATTCAATGTCCGGCGGGTTCTTCCCCACTATCCAAAAAAAGTAATCAGTCATAAAATGGAGGATTAGGCAGAATTTTGGATTATTTTGACTGCTAACTGGGGTTACTAAATCAACGTTCTTGCAGTGTACGTGAGCAAGATGCTCACACTACGGATTAATCTTAAATCGAGATAAAACAATCAGCATACCTCCAGTCATAACCAAGGCTAAAGCGGCGGGAACTAGGGGTATCCAACCCCCTTGCAGGAAAAGCACCCAGCCGCTTCCGTATAAAATAGCGATCGCGACTCCGCCTCGAACCAGAAACCCTCGTGGTGAACGAGAAGTTTGGGCAAGTAGTCCGCCAATTAAAGACCAGCCGCAAATCCACAGGATCTCAATGGGTTCTGACCACCACCAGATTAGGGGTTGCTGATCTAAAACAGCACTGAGAATTTGACTGACCATCTGGGCTTGAATTTCAATCCCCGTCATGGTTTGAACGGTTCCTTGTCCTTTACTGTAGGGAGTCAGCCAACGATGATCGTTAAAACTGGGAGCCGTGGTACCAATTAGAACAATACGATTTTTCACCTGTTCAGGATTGAGTTGACCATTGAGAACGTCTATGAGCGTAATTTTCTCAGCAATCTGATTCGTGGCGCGGTAATTGAGTAAGATTTGGTGACCACTGGACTTGATCGTCGAATAGCCGCCAGGGTTTGTATCTAAGGTTTTAAATACAGTTGAGCCAAGCTGAAGATACCCGTCGGAATTCAGGTGCGGCTCAATTCCTTGGGCGGCTAGGTAATGACTAGCAACCTGTATACTAAAAGCATATTGATTTTGGCAGGGTGAGGCGTCAGAAACCGCGAGAAGATGACGACGCAGAATATCATCGGTATCGAGGACAACATTATTAAAGCCTTGGCGTTCGCCTGACACTTCCGGTGGCGGTACAACGCCAGGATTACCGTAATGGCAAATGGTAAACAAGCGATCGCTCGTTTTCATGGCTTGGGCTAATTGGGGATAATTAGCGTCTACAGGGCGATCGCGATAAATGTCTAAGCCAATGGTTTGGGGTTGATACGACTCTAATTTGGCAAGGAGTTGAGCAAAGGCGCGATCTGAGAGAGACGCACCCACTCGTTCTTCAGCGGGTTGAGCCTGAACGTCTTTTTCGGTAATCTCCACAATTAAAAGTCGTTCATCGGGTTCTTCCTGGGGTTGTAACCGCATCAGGTGATCAAAGACTTGAAGTTCCCAAGACTCCAACCCACCGCGCGATCGCACTCCCAAAACCAGACTTGTCGCGATCGCACTGGCGATTAGTACCCTTAACCCAACCCACCACCACGGTTCTTTCCGCGTTGGAATTGCTTCTGGAGGATTGTTCCATGATTCCGGTTGAATCTCCTTGATATCTTCGGGAATTTTTGTCTTTTTTTCGGTTGCCTTGTCTACCCGGATTGGCGATGTTCTCAACCTGATCAGCTTAGTCCTCACCCAATTGCAATTAAAGACAAATTCGTAGATTGGATTATAAACTCGTAAATAACTCTCTTGTTTAGTGACTATTCCCGATAGCCGTAATTCCATCTGTTCATCAGAATTTATGGCGGCAATTTTTCCATATTGGAGAATTTGTTGGTATAATAATAGCAATCGTTCACTGTCACGAGCATTCCGTAAAATCCGATCGCGAATAGTTTTTAGATGCTCTGGATCATCATGAGCTTCCCAATGTTCGACAATCTGCTTTTGTACAAACTGTTCTACCCATTTGGATTCTTCAGCAGGGGGAATACTGTCAACTTCCTGACTTTGAACGAAACCAGACTGAGCGATAAGCCAACAGAGTTTCTGGGTCAGAAATGGTTGTCCTCCTGTCCAATATAATATTTCTTTTAACAGGGCTTGAGGATGATTAGACCGACCAAGCAATCCGGCGACTAAAGCGCCACTTTCATGGAATTGGAAGCCTCTGAGTTCGATGGCGCGACCAATGTTAAAAGGAGTAGCATTTTTATCTTGGATTAAATCCGATGGCGTAGCGACGCCTAATAGAGCAAAAGTGAGGCGTTTATAGTCAGGTTTAGAGGCTCGCTGATTATAGCAGTTGCGGATTAGGGCAAAAAATTCATCGGTGAGGAAGTTTAAGCTGAGAATACTATCAATTTCATCGATAAAAATGACGATGTTTTGGGGTATTTGGGTGAGCAACACAGTTTCGATAAATTCACTCAACCGTTGTACCGGGGAAAGATCCTCGCGATCGCGTAACCAATGGCGTCGATTGATCGGCAAGTCGAAACCACTGATCAGTTCTTGAATAATCCCACCATACCATTGCTGTGCCGTAATTTGTTGGCTCCCAATTCCAGTCAGTTCAATCTCGGCACAGATAATTCCTTGGGCTTGTAGTTTGTCCATGGTACGGATTCGCAGGGAGGATTTACCCATTTGTCGGGAATTGAGAACATAGCAATATTCCCCGGCTAATAAGGCGTTAAATAAGTCTGAATCTGCCTGTCGCACTACGTAGGTTGAAGAATCTGGGGGTAAACTGCCACCAATTTGATACCTGTACGTTGGCTGAAGTTCAGTATTCATTCAATGTCTCCTAAATACTGACGAAAATACAAACGATATAAATTACAATGCGGCTCTATTTGATTCCCCGATAGTTTGATCAATCCCAGGCTTTGGAGTTGATAGGCTGATATAGGTTCCAGTTGGATCGGGGTGATTGCTGTTACCACCTGTTTAAATGCTGTAGCGAGTTCAGGATGCGATCGCAGATGTAACCAGTTTTCCCGCAAATGGCTCTTGTAGATTCCGGATTCCGTGGGGGCTTCTGCTAATAGCTGCTCTAGAGTGATTTCTGGATTACTTTTCAGGTGAGTAAAGGCTTGCTCCAAGAGATAGGGATGTCCCCCCACCATCTGCATTAGGGGTTGGATTAGACTCATATCTGGTTCTAATTCATGATATTGGGCAAAGGTTTGTGCCTGTTCTGGGGTAAAATCGGATAGTTCTATAGGTAAGCCGACATTAAAGGGAGATTGATTAATATTTAAGCGAATATACACATCCGTTGAATGGACAATAATTAATCGTAATTTTTTCCAGCGCTGACGACTCCTGGCTTTTTCATACCAGGAACGCAGGAGTCCAAAAAAGTCTTCATAAACTTCGGGATGGGGGAAGAGCAAATCAACATCATCGAAACACAGAACTAAGGGGGTATCGGCGTTGGCTAGGAGATAGTCTTCAAAGTAGGTAGTGCAGCTCACCTTAGATCCCATATCTTCCTCATCCCAATATTCGTCTAACTCATTGGGTAAATGGAGTTCGTGAGTCAAATTAATACACAACCAGCGTAAGAATTTATCCAAATTGGTGAAATGTTTGCTGCTATCAGCTAGGTTCAAGCTTACACTAGCGGTGCGGTAGCCTTGAGTAGCGAGTTGAGCCAATACTCGAGTCACGAGAAATGTTTTACCCATGAGGCTAGGTGCTTTAATCCGTATTAGCGCCCCCGGTTGGGATAGGGTTTTCGCACAGATGGTTTCTAGGGGAGAGCGCTCCACATAGCGATCAGGGGTCAATGCGGCTGCTGGTTCGGGAGTGGTTTGGCATAACTCTGTACTCTGCTGTTTTGGGGGGGCTAAAGGCGAAGGAGAATTATGATTTTGGCTGAGGGGATTGGTTGAGTCAGTAGCCGCCATTTTCTGTTGCCAATATTCCTCTAAAACTTGTTTAAAGTTACTTTTTTTGACTCGTTCACCTAAGGCTTCACTTAATGTTTTCCATAGTTTTGGGGCGACATCTTGACCAAGATAACTGGTCGAATATTGATTTTGTGCCGCAATTTGATCGTAGTCTTGTCTATCCCAAGCTCCTTTGAGAACAACTACTTCAACATCGGTTAAGCTGCGGTGGGTTTGATCGGATACAACTTGCTTGGCTATTTGTACTGCCTGTTCTCGGTTAAATTTCATGGTCGAGCATCCTTAACGGTTAGGGGTTATAGGGTTTCTGCTGTGGGGGCGCAAGGATGGTGCCCCTACCTTTTCGTGTCTCATCTATGTCTATTAAAAAGGGAATTCTTGGTGCAGAACCCCCCGTTAGGTATCAACTTTAGTCGGGTTATTACTATCAGAAGATATCAAAAGCTATCACAACCTAGCCGTGGGAGGTTTATCGCAGTTCCCAATTGCGTGAGGTACACCCTGTAGGGACACCATCATTGCGCCCTCATCCCCAGCCCTGATCATGTACCTCACCACACCGGTAAACCCTATATATATGACTGAAACCTGAATTATCCTGAATTATCCTGAATTATCCTGAATTTTCATACTACCTATTTTTCCTCAACTCTGCCGTTGATTTTACCAGCACAATGGCAATTGGAAGTGAAGTCAAGGAGGAATTAAACATGAAACCTCCATCACAATAGCTAGGAAATATTCAGATGTTTCCAAAACACACATCACAACAATCTACAAACTTGAATTTTATCTCTATTTCACCCCTCTAATTCAGATTTGGAGAGAATGTCCGCCGAGATACGGCAGACACACAAAGTAATTTACGTAAAGGAAAAGTACAATGGCAACTATACCTTCAGATCCACTGTTTTCCAACCAGTGGCACCTCCGAAACACAACACCTGGTCTTCTCGATCTCAATGTAGTCGATGTCTGGGACGACTATACTGGCGCTGGTGTTCAAGTCGCTGTGATCGATGATGCGGTTCAGCGCACCCATCCTGATCTTGATGGCAACTATTCAGTCGCCAAAGACTGGGATTTCCGGGACAATGATACTGATCCCAGTGGTCTTAGTAGTGATCGCCACGGTACTGCGGTGGCTGGCATCATTGGTGCAAATGAAGGCAACGGCATCGGCGGCGTTGGTGTAGCTCATGACGCTACCATTTTCGGCTTCCGAGGTATTTCAAATCAGAATATGACCGACGCGATCAACAATGCTTCTGGGTTACTACAGACAGCAGGAGGCAATCGTGAGGCTGATGTCGTCAATATAAGCATTGGCACTAAGTCTAAATTTTTCTTCGACATAGGCTTAAATTACACTGCGTTGAACACCGCAATCGACAATGCTGTCATTTCCGGACGTGACGGACTCGGTACAATCTTAGTTAAGTCAGCAGGCAACTCGCGTAGCGTCAACCAAGACACCAACGCCTCATCCTGGAATGCGAACCCCCATACGATTTCCGTCGCTGCTGTCAATCAGAACGGATTTGTCTCATCTTACAGTACCCATGGTGCGTCTGTTCTCGTCTCAGCCTTTGGTTCGCCAGGAGGGAAAGCGGGTGAGGTTGTGACAACAGATCGCGTGGGCAGTGCAGGCTACAAATCTGGCGACTACACATCGACTTTTAATGGTACCTCAGCAGCAGCACCGATGGTGTCTGGTGTGGTGGCGCTGATGCTGGAGGCTAATCCGAATCTTGGCTGGCGCGATGTGCAGGAGATTCTTGCCTATTCTGCACGCCATGTTGGTTCCAATGTCGGTTCTGACACCAGGGGTTCTGAGGAATATGCCTGGTCGTTTAACGGGGCTAACAACTGGAATGGTGGTGGTTTGCACTTCTCCAACGATTATGGCTTTGGTCTAGTTGATGCCAAGGCAGCGGTGCGTTTAGCCGAGACTTGGGGAAGTAACTCCCAGACCAGTGCCAATGATACTACTGTATTCAGGGATTTCCTGAACACTTCGACAACGATTAGCAGTGGCATTGGCGGAACCTCGTTCAGCCAATTCATCAGCAGCAATATTGAGATTGAGCATGTCGAAGTTGACGTCAACTTCACCCAATGGCATGACCTCGGCGACTTAGAACTTCGACTCCTTTCACCGGATGGAACCTCGAGCATTCTGATTGACAATAGCGGTGAGAACAACGGCAGTTCTACTGGTGGATTCGGTTCTGGGCGCTGGGAGTTCTTCTCCAACCAGTTTCGTGGCGAAGACACCCTGGGAACTTGGACGGTTCAGTTCTTTGACACAGACAGTAACACGATATCACCGATTACAGTCAACGACATTGATATCACGTTCTACGGTCAGGCAGCCTCGAATAATGATACCTTTATCTTTACTGAGGAATATTCCAACTATGATGGACTGTTCGGACACAGGACATCGATCAATGGTGGAATCGGCACAGACACAATTAATGCGGCTGCAGTAGACTCGAACAGTACCGTTAACCTGACTACAGGGACAGGCTCGATTGATGATGTTGGCATCACCATTTCCGGAATTGAGAACGTGTTCACTGGCGATGGTAATGATTCGTTATTTGGCAACGCTTCTAATAATAGTCTTTCGGGAATGCGTGGTAATGATCGCCTCTATGGTCAAGGGGGTGCAGATACCCTAATTGGCGGTAGCGGCAATGATTACCTTGACTCCGATACTTTGGGTGCTGTTGATACGATTGGCGATCGCTTGGATGGGGGTTCAGGCAATGATATCCTCCAAGGAGAAGCCGGTAATGATACTTTACTCGGTGGTAGTGGAAATGATCGCCTGACAGGAGATGATTCCTCAATCAATTTTGGCAACGATAGTCTTTCTGGGGGTACTGGAAACGATACCCTCTATGGCTATGCGGGGAATGACACCCTTGATGGCGGTGCTGGGAGCGATTCCTTAGATGGTAGTACAGGGAATGACCGATTATTGGGTCAAGGAGGTGCGGATACCCTAATTGGCGGTAGCGGTAATGATTACCTTGATTCCGATACTTTGGGCGGCGTTGATACGATTGGCGATCGCTTGGATGGGGGTTCAGGCAATGATACCCTCCAAGGAGAAGCCGGTAATGATACTTTACTCGGTGGTAGTGGAAACGATCGCCTGACAGGAGATGATTCCTCTAGCAATTTTGGTGATGATAATCTTTCTGGGGGTACTGGAAACGATACGCTCACCGGTGCAGGGGGTAACGATACCCTAGTTGGGGGCAGCGGTTCTGATACGTTGAGCGGAACCAACAGTATCTTAGACGGTGCGGGTGAAATCGACATCATCAACCCAGGTTACTATGATGCTAGCGATCTGATTATTCTCGGCACCAGTAGCTCAATCTATTATAACGGTGCGGGACTCGACTACGCTGTCATTGACAATTTCGACCGATATAGTTTCTCCGGTGAAACTGAGTTCGACAAGCTTCAGATTCATGGCTCACTATCAAATTACCGTTTGAGTTCATACACGGGTACAGTCAGTGGTATTTCCATGAATAACGGAACGCGAATTGGTTTAGGCTCTGAAATCATTGCTTATGTGGATTCTAGTGGTTTATTGACATCGGCTGACTTTATCACTGTCTAAGGTTGTCAAGTCTCGGAACCAGGACTAATGCCGATTAATTCACGTTAAACTCAGAACTTGTACCTGTCCCATTAACCAGATTTATGTAGAGACGTTGCATGCAACGTCTCTACAATGGTGCCGAAAGTCCTAATCGATGTGTCCATAGCGTTTTCAAATAAATGAATGTTAAAACTCAATGCTAGCTTTTTAAGGGAGAGAAAAATGCTAGAAGTGCCTTGCTACTGTTCCCTGTTCCCTGTTCCCTGTTCCCTGTTCCCTTTTACGCTCGACCTCGATTTTACATCTCAAGTGTAAACACTATACTGCTATATTAATTAACCAGTCTTCCCACTCAAAGGATAGGAGAAAAATGAAACCAATCATCCGTTACCTTTGCCGTGTCAGCAGTATCGCCCTTAGCGTTCTGGCAGCAATCAGTCCAGCTAAAAGCCAAATTGAGGCGGATAATACACTTCCGGTCAATTCTCAGGTAACCGGGTGTCCAATTTGCCTGATAGAAGGGGGAACGGTGCGAGGAGGAAATCTGTTCCACAGTTTTGAAGAGTTTTCTGTGCCGACAGGAGGAGCCGCATTCTTTAATAATGCTTTAGATATTCAGAACATTTTGGGTCGGGTAACGGGTTCTACTCTCTCGGATATTGATGGCTTAATTCTGGCAAATGGCACGGCAAATCTGTTTTTAATTAATCCCAATGGGATTATTTTTGGCGAGAATGCCCAGTTAGATATTGGCGGTTCCTTTGTCGCCTCTACAGCTAATGCCATTGGTTTTGGCAATCAAGGCGTTTTTAGTGCAACTGAACCAGAGGCTCCGCCTTTACTCACCGTTAACCCAGATGCGCTTTTCTTTAATCAATTAGCGGCTCAAGGAGTGAGTTCGATTGAGGTGAGAGGTTCTCTATCTGTCCCGTTGGGAGAAAGCTTGTTACTTGTGGGGGGAAATATAGCACCAGATGCGACTTCAACGGGGGAACTATTAATTGATGGTGGTACTTTAGAAGCCTTCGGTGGCAGAGTGGAATTAGCAGGAGTCGGCGCACCGGGAGAGTTGGGATTAGTGGTTGATAAGGGGAGTTTAGGGTTGGATTTTCCAGCGGATTTGGCGCGAACCGATATCGCAATTTTTGATAGCATTATTAATGTAACAGCGGCGGGTGGAGGTGATATTGTTATTTATCCTAGAGATTTGTTTATTAGCAATAGTCAACTCTTGGCGGGAATATTTTCAGGTTTGGGTGCAGTCGATGCTCAAGCTGGAGATATCACTATTGATGCGACTGGAACCGTGGTTGTAGCCGAAGGGGTAATTAGTAATAATGTTGAAGCTGGAGCCACAGGAAGCGGAGGAAATGTCAGGATTACAGCTTTCTCGCTTTCTCTGACGAATGGTGCTCAAATTGATACAACTACTTCGGGAAAAGGGGATGCAGGTAAGGTAGTAATTCGGGCAACCGATAGTGTCTTATTGGATGGAGAAGATAGTCAAGGATTCTCTAGTGGTGTTTTTAGTACAGTGGCATCGGGAGCCAACGGGAATTCTGGGGGCGTGGAAATTGAGAGTGGCTCTTTAACTGTAACCAATGGCGCTCGACTTGATGCCTCTACCTTGGGAGAAGGAGATGCAGGTAAGGTAGTGATTCGGGCAACCGATAACGTCTTATTGGATGGGGAAAATAGTCAAGGATTACTCAGTGGTGTTTTTAGTACAGTGGCATCGGGAGCCAAGGGTAATTCTGGAGGAGTGGAAATTGAAAGTGGTTCTTTAAGTGTAACCAACGGTGCTGTAATTGATGCCACTACATTTGGAGAAGGAGATGCAGGTAAAATAGTAATTCTGGCAAATGATAGCATTTTATTGGATGGCGAAGATAGTCAAGGATTCGGCAGTGGTATTTTTAGTACAGTGGCATCGGGAGCTAAGGGGAATTCTCGGGGTGTGGAAATTGAGAGTGGCTCTTTAACTGTAACCAA
>NZ_JAVKEA010000086.1:0-16670 GCF_040221695.1 Coleofasciculus sp. E2-BRE-01
CTCTACTTGAGGCAATACCAACCGCCTCATCCTTGGCAGGTTGTCGTGATCTATCCTACTCGTAGGATTGAACGAGAACAAGCGTTTCAATTTGGTGAAATCCTTACCCTCAATCGCGTCACACGCATTTATATTGATGAATTAGGAGAAACCTCATCCGGTTCCCTTGGGATTGAAATGGTTAAGCTGGTGATTGAGGATGAGGAGACTGCACCGGAACGAGCAAGACGATTAGTCGCACAAACTCAAATACAGATAGATGATCAAGCAACTCAGCGCAACCTAATCAATTTAATTGAGACAATCCTTGTTTACAAATTACCACACAAAAGCCGCGAGGAGATTGAAGCGATGTTCAGCTTAAGGGAACTCAAGCAAACTAAAGTTTATCAAGAAGCCTTAGAAGAAGGTGAAATCAAAGCCAAGTTAGCCGCGATACCGCGCATGATAGAATTTGGCTTAAGGTTGCCACAAATCGCCCAGTTGCAAGATTTACCGCTAGAGGTTGTGCAACAGACAGAACAGTTATTTCAGAAACAAAAAGTTGCCGCTTTTATTCAACTCTTAACGAATCAGCGTGACTTGTTTTCCGCCCAAGATTTGACAGAATTACAGGAGTGGATAGCACCGTTACCGGATCGGATTGAAGATTTATCCCAGGCGATCGCACAATGGTGCAATCAGGAATCACATACCCTACAGCGTCAGGCTTGGCGTCAAGTTCTCTCTGATTTATGGAAGGCGACGGTGGAAACCATCTTGAAAACCTACCCCAAGACTCTGGATTTAACATCCTCTCCCCTAACTAAACAAATGGTGCAACAGGGAATTGAAAGGAATTGACACCGGGAACTGTAGAGACGTTGCATGCAACGTCTCTACAACTATCATGCAACGTCTCTACTATTTTTGATCAACCTTACTGCTGCATCTGGGTTGGCAAAGCACCGGGTTGTACTGTCACCTCAACATTTTTGCGATCGCGGCGCAATTCTAGGTTTAAATCGCTCCCTATTGGCGTCATTTGCACCACCTTTTGGACATCTTCGGCATCTTTGATCGACTCACCATTAATTTCATGAATCACATCCCCAGCTCGCAATCCAGCTTTATCAGCAGGGGAATTCCGCATCACTCTGGCAATTAGTACCCCTTTGCTTTCATCAACAGTCAGACCAGAATTGGGATTTTTGTTGATGTTTTCTTTCAACTCTGGGGTTAATGTGACCATCTGAATTCCTAAGAATGGATGTTCAACTTTCCCGGTGGCGATTAATTGTTGTGCAATCCGTTGCGCTGTATTAATTGGAATAGAAAATCCTAACCCTTGAGCGCCTTGAATAATTGCTGTATTCATCCCAATCACTTCACCGGATGCATTCAGCAGGGGTCCACCTGAGTTACCGGGGTTAATTGCGGCGTCTGTTTGGATAAATTGGACGCGCTTATCGGGAACGCCTACTTCTGAACTGGAACGTCCTGTCGCACTGATAATACCTGTGGTGACGGTATTATCTAATCCTAACGGATTCCCGATCGCGATCGCCCATTCCCCCGGTTTGAGTGGCTCTGAATCCCCTAAGGTGACAATGGGGAGATTATCGGCTTCAACTTTAATCACCGCTACATCAGTTACAGGGTCAGTTCCTAGCACTTCTCCCGCAAATGTGCGACCATCTTTGAGAACCACATCCACTTGATCCGCACCATCAACAACATGAGCATTGGTGAGAATCATCCCATCGGTGTTAATAATGAACCCCGAACCCGTTCCCCGTTCTACTCGCTGCTGCGGTTGTTCCGGAATTTGAGATCCGAAGAACTCGCGGAAAAACGGGTTATTAAATGCATCGGGAACTTGAGACGTCACAGTTTTGGAGGCGTTAATCCGCACAACTGCGGGTCCCACAGTATCCACAACCTTAGTAATAAAATTGCTGTTTTGGGGAGTGGACAGGTTAGCTGGAGGAATGATTCCTCCCAACACCTGAGAGGATTGGGGAACAATGGAGTTGGCTGAAACTTGAGGATTACCGGAGATGAAAGAGTTGGCGCCAAAGGAAACACCAGCGCCTAGCAACATCAGGGATAGATAGGTGACGGCTTTTTTTACAGGGGAAGCGTCGCTGTCATGAGAGTTGGATGTTTTCCTGTTAAATACCATAATGATTCTGCTGTTGAAATAGGATTGATTTGGATGATGTCAGTTACAGTTTGTCGGAGTTCGGTTAATTCGTTTTCAGGTAGAGAAAACCCGAATCCTAATCAACTCTCTCCCACCCATGGCTAACACCCCCATTAACTTTGTGATAATTATTTGCGGATAAGGTATTAACCGGGTCTGGCGTCGGTCGGTGAATCCGTTGGCTGGGAAGGAATCACGATGACCTATCGCTGACATTTATCAATATAGATACTTGTTGTGACGTGGTTATGACAGTGTAGTTTCGCTGATGTGAAGATTTCTGGATTGGTGCTGTAGGCTTCCCAGTGCTTTGGAGGAAATCCTCCCATTGAGGTTGTGCTTACCGTAATTATAGGATACTCCCTTTTGCATAAGGGAGATGCAATCAGAAATAGATTCTAACAACTCCCCTGGTTAGGGTGAGATCGTCCTTTATCCTACTTACTCCCGAAAAGAAGCAAGTTACTGGACTGACACAGCTAAAATTGTGGAATAGATTTGACGTTTAAACCGGGCGCAAGCCTTGCGCCCCTACAATTCTAATCCACCAAATAAGGTGTGTCACGCCACTACGTCTTTTGTCCTTTGTAAGAGTTTGAGGACTATTTACACAACTTAATATGGCTTGGTTGATTTCCATCAACCTACTGATCACGACAGCGACTCGATATGAAACAGTTCTACTTTTCTCAACCAACATCCCGACAAATCGACATCAAGAATATTGCCTTTGGCTTAGGACTCACGGGACTCATTCCTTGTCTTCTATTATCTGTAGCTGCTTATCTGGGAGGATTTCACCGATATTTTGAATTACTCTCCCACTTCAAAATGCAATACTTCATCATTAGTTGTATTGTTTTCCTTTTATTTTCCTTAGCACGACGAAAAACCTGGTGGTTGATTAGTTTGTTTTGTTTAACCCTTAATGCTGTAGAGGTTATTCCCTGGTATATTCCCCAATTTTCGGATATAAATACGCCTTCCGGACAACCGTTGCGAGTGTTACTGGCAAATGTCTATAGTGATAATCAGCGTTATGCTGAGTTTATCTCTTTGGTCAAAGCCGAAAAGCCTCAACTGCTCGTTGTCCAAGAAATTAATCCAATTTGGTCACAGCAACTGGAAGCACTTAAGCCTCTCCTTCCTTACCAGATTGTTCACCCTAGATTTGATAACTTTGGCATTGCTGTATACAGTGCGATTCCTCTGCGAAATACGGAGATTAAATCGTTCACCGAGTATGATATTCCCTCTATTTTTACCGAGGTACAGTGGCAAGATAAGACTGTTTCTATTATTGCCACTCATCCGTTACCGCCGATTAATGCGGAGTATTTTAAGTCGCGCAATCAGCAACTTTTAGAACTGGGAAAGGTGATAAGCTCAACCAACACTATTCATGCCGTCATCGGTGATTTGAATACAACAATGTGGTCTCCTTATTACCGCAAATTTATCCGTCAGACTGGATTGAAAAATGCGCGAGCTGGTTTTGGTATTCTCCCCACTTGGCCCCAAGGTGCGCCAATGTTACAGATTCCTCTGGATCATTGTCTGATTAGTCCAAAAATCAATGTTTTAAAGATTCGCACTGCAGGGGATATTGGTTCCGATCATCGTCCTTTAATTGTCGATTTGGTTATACCAGAACAAGGCTGATAACAGAATAGAGGGCTAAGGTTCCCTTACTACAAGCCGACTTCAAAATCCCTCCCTCTAACTGATAAATCGCTGCCATAATGCCATTATCTGGATTATCCAATAGGGACGCCTTAACTTCTTGTAAATAATCCCGAATCGCTTCCCGCAAAACAGGGCGCTCAACGTTTACGGTATGTTGATAATCCCAAACATCCCAGATAATAATTCCTACGCCAACAATCGGATCAAGAAACTGAGCGCCGAATTTACCAGCTACAGCGCCGCCCGTTTTTGCTGCCATTTTAGCGGAGGCTTTTCCGGCAAAGGATACGGCAACTTTACTGCCAATTTTAGTGACCACGGGAATCATGGCTTTGGCAAATAAGTAAGTGCTCCCGCCAACTAAAACTTTTAACGATAAATTAGACAGATTGCCTTCTGTATCTCGGATCGTTACCGCAATATCATCCAAATAGCGCTCCCATTCGCCTTGCGGAATCTGGTACTGAGTTTGAATGTTGGAAATGTTGTTTTCCAAGTCAGCAATATATAAATTTACCGTATCTCTGGTGATGTGTTCCAATTGAAGTTGGGCAATTTTAGGGCGGAGGACTCGTTTGGTGAATTCAGTTTGGAATTCCTCCGTCATTTTTTCGGCGACGGCTTGATTGGGAGTCGGTTTTGTGGTATCCATCCAGTGAGAGACGGCTGAAGATACCCAGACAAATGGAGCGCTAAATTCCAGTTTCTTTTGATTAAAATAATCAAAATACCAATCCAGGAAATTACCATCCACGCGACTCATGAGTTGATCAACCCACCCATCGAGTTGGTCTGAGGCGAACTGTTCTGCTGTATGATGAGCATGGGTAATCGCGGTTGCGATCGCGCGATCGATCTTCTCCTGATCCGGTACAGTCCGATCAATGGTGACAACCTCATGGTTCGGCTTCTCTGAACTCGCCGCATCGGTTGATAATGAACTGGCAATAAAACCACTTCCGATCAGCGGGATAATCACAATTAGGATAACCGCCACCCAAATATAAGGTGTCACTGATTTAATCAACTGACTCCAGGCTTGTAGGCGAGTCGTCATTTCTGTATAGGTTGGTTTTTCCGATGGATTGGCTGGGGACAAGGTTGGGGTATGAGTAGGGTTAAAGGGCGTTTGGGTTTTCTCAGCGCCAGGTGATAGGGGCGCAGAGGGATGAGTCGAGGTATAGTCCTGCGATCGCTCTTGGTTCATTAGCTATTCTTTGTCCGTTAGATCAATAGTTTCCGTTAGATAAGATTTACCCAAAACTACCCACAAGTGGACTTTCTTGGAACTTACTTCCTGCTTCTTATTCCCCAATTTTAACCGTAAACTTTAATTTTAGATGCTCAACCCAGATCGAGTATCAACAGTCGCGTTTAAAATTGTTCCTCCCAAAGATAGATGAAAGCGCGTCCAACTCCTCCATTACAGTAGAACAATACAGCCTAATTTTATACACCCATGACTTTGATTGCTGGAAAACCTGCTTCATTTTGGATTGATTCAACGCCAACGTCTACATTTTCTCCTTTTATCAACAACCTTGTTGTCGATGTAGCGATTGTTGGTGCTGGAATCGCTGGACTGACCGCTGCGACCCTGTTAAAGCGTGCGGGTAAAACCGTTGCTGTGATTGAGTCGAAACGAGTTGCTATGGGCGTGAGTGGTCATACAACGGCAAAGATAACATCGCTGCACAAGTTAATCTATGCCGATCTCATTCAACAATTGGGAGAAGACAAAGCCCGCCTTTACGGAGAGTCCAATCAGGCGGCAATTGAGCAGGTGGCTCAACTGGTTAAAGAGGAACAGATTGATTGTGATTTTAGCCGTCAAAGTGCCTACACCTTTGCCGATTCTCCAGAACAGTTGAGTCAAATTGAAGCTGAAGTGGAAGCGGCGATCAAATTAGGACTTCCCGCTTCATTTGTTAAAGAAACCTCACTCCCCTTTCCTATTGCCGGAGCGGTTAAATTTGAAAATCAAGCGCAGTTTCATGTCCGCAAATATTTGCTCCATTTGGCGAGAAGCATTCCAGGTAATGGTAGCTATTTGTTTGACGATACGCGAGTGGAAACCGTTGACGAAGATAGCCCTTGTCAAGTTCAAACGACTAGGGGGGTACTTAAAGCCAAAGATGTAATTGTCACCACAAATTTGCCCATTCTGGATCAAGGACTGTTTTTTGCTAAAGCCTATCCGAAACGTTCTTATATTGTCGCCGCTTCGATTGATCCAGCCAAAGCACCGGATGGTATGTTTATTAGTGTCGGTGAACATTATCGATCACTACGGACGACGCCCTACAATGATGGTGTACTCCTACTGATTGGTGGCGAGAGTCATAAAACGGGTACAGTTACCCAGACAGAGGAACGATATCTGCGTTTAGAAGACTATGGTCGCACCCAGTTTGGCATAGATACTTTCGAGTATCGCTGGTCAACCCAAGATATGGTATCCTTCGACAAGTTACCCTACATTGGTAAATTAACCCCAGTTAACAATCATATTTATGTCGCCACGGGATTTAGTCTCTGGGGTATGACCAAGAGTACCCTATCGGGGATGATCCTGTCTGATCAGATTTTAGGACGTTCCAATCCCTGGGCAGATTTATATGACGCCACTCGCGCCACTCCCTTTATCTCAGAAACCTCGATCAAAGAGAATTTGGACGTGGGTAAGCATTGGATTGGCGATCGCTTGAAGGGGTTAGATGAGTCCTCTTTTGCTGATGTTAGCAAAGGCGAAGGGAAACTGCTCACCATTGATGGGAACAAAGTCGCCGCGTATCGAGATGAAAAGGGTTCAATTCATGCGGTTTCCGCCGTTTGTCCTCACTTAGGCTGTATCGTCGATTGGAATAGTGCAGAAAAGAGTTGGGATTGTCCCTGTCACGGTTCCCGGTTTAGCTGTAATGGACAAATTCTCCAAGGACCAGCGGTTAAGGAGATGGAACGGATTCAATAATTGTGCGTAGTGGGAGCATCTTGCTCCCCTTAGTCAGTCTGAGTTTCTATCTGTGCGATCGCGTCTTCTGGGGAAGCATCACCCTTAATCACAGAGGTAATTCCGGGTAAATACTCATCCATCATCATGATATTGGTATAAACCAAGCGTTTGATCAGCGCAAACGTGAGGGTTGAACCTTCTACATCAACACTGGTTTTGTAGCGGATTTCTCCGTCGGTAAAATCTAATTCAAAATTACCAATAATCATGCCATAATTGGCTCGGGCGATAAATTCTCCTAAAGCTCGACGCTTTGTTTTTGGCGCTTTAATGGGGCAAATTGAGTAAAAAACTACTTGTTGTTCTTCTTCTCTGGCTTTAGCATAGCAAGTCCATGTACCGTTTTTACCTTGGAAAGCGAGGTGCAATGTTGGTTCACCCTGAATTTTTGTATAAGTCCAGTCATCTGCGGTGAAAAAATTGGCAATTTGCTCAAAAATAGATTTATTTATAGGAGTAGCTTTGAAAGCGGCTTCTAATTCCTGAACCAGCTTATCCAGATTGAAATCGTCCAGTTTCTTGAGAAAATTGGTGCTTGCCTCAAGCATCTGGGAAGTGGCTTTTTCAGTCATCGCTGATAAATTGCCCCCAGTCCAGTCTTGGAAGAAGGTGATCAGAGCATCAGAAATTGCGTCGTTTGAATCCGACGTGGCGGCTTGGGCAAGAAGGGTTGGACTAATGTAGTCCCAAAGGGTACGGTAGCCCCTCTCGCCTGACTCCTGGGGTTGTTTAGCTGACAGAAGTAACCAATTATCGGTGGACAATAAAGGGCTGTCCGGCTGCTCTTGGGTTAGATTTAGGATATACGTTGCAGCCTCATCAACGTTGGCGGCGTGTTCTGTTAGGTGGGACAGCCAATCAGGTTTTAGAGTGGTTTCGAGCTTGATGTCTGGTTCGGGTAGAAACTCCAAAGCCTCAAGGGGGCTTCGCATTTCTGGGGTGAGATTGAATAATCTTTCAGTTTCAATGCGTTGGTAGAGTTCGGGGTTTACCTGGAAGGTGAGGCGGCATTCGATGAGTTCGTTGTTTAGTTGGGTTAAGAATACAAGTGGGTTGGTAACAGTTAGAGGTGAGTTTGAAGGCTTGTTTAAGGTTACTTCTTTGTTTAATTGATAATGTTCAGTCTTTACTTCCATGCAGCGTTATCTCTAGTAAAGTTTAAGTAAGATTCAATTGTTCGCATTCGCTATTTGAAGACGGTGATCGGGGTATGAGATTAGCCATCACACTATGCCCAGCCTAAATGTTGGTTAACAGTATCTAGACTATCCGGATCATCCGTGTAGATTGCACGCAAACTAGGTATCAATAAAACACCATTGGCTAACTCCTCAACACACCAGGCTGGAGCTGATAATAAATGTTCTCTATCTAGATGTTCTTCTATGTAAGTGGAACTGTAAAAATTAATTTCACACACTTCAGCCACTTCAAAATTTGTGTCCAGATCTACAGATGAAATATCTGGTGCTTCATCGCTAAATCCACAGCCGTAGTATATAGGATAATATTCAAGTGTTTTTCGTAAGATCTTCAAAAATTCTAAAGAATTATGTTCTCCCAAATCACGATTTACTCCTATAAGAGTATCAACAGGAGTACTGAGAGTCCATCCCGGAGCATCCTCAGAATTTATAGAATAAATGAACTCGAAAGGATACTTCCAAAAATGTTCACTAATCGTGCTATAATTTTCACGGCAACTATTTAAAACTCTGTCTACGATTTCCTCAGAATTACTAATAATGTTTCTAGGTGAATCAAATGGGAAAGCGAAGCCATCTACAACTTTGTAACCTTCCTCTTGTATTTGATTTATGAAGTCGCACAGTTTCTCTGGAGAGAACATTTGTGTGCCACCAAAAACACCAAATCCAATAAAGTTTAATGAATCTAACATTAAAGCGTTCCCTCTACAACTTGTACACCCTCTTTTTCCAAAGCCTTAACTAATTCATCTGGTACATCTTCAAGAGGTGGCTTAAATGCATACTCAATCGGAGCACCAGGATACTGGTCTTTACGAAGCTTAACTTGAGCTATCATTTCATCAATCATTGTTTGGAAGTCTCTGTCAAATATCTTTTGTTTACTAGGGCTTAGTGGTTTAGCTAGGTCTTGCTTTAACGAAAATGGCCACCTTTTCTTCCAATCATAGTACTTAACATCAATTATTTTTCCATTCTTAAGGACAATATCAGCAGCTTTCTTTCCACCTATTATATCACCTACCTTAGCAATCTCAATTCCTTCGTCTAGGAGTTTCTCAATATGCTTTATCTCACCGATTGCTCCCTTAGTAGTTGTCTTACCTGCTGTTAGGTCTTTTAATATCTCAGATGCTCCCGGAATATGAGAAATATTATCGTATTTCTTAAGTATGTCAACACCGTTATCTCCGAGAATACCAAGCGCCTTAACTGCGTTATCTCCATGTTTGCCTAGCAGTGCTGCTGCATCAGGATTTCGCCAAACAGTTTCTAATGCTTTTTTATTATTTAGTAACACATCCAATGTATTTCCGTTAATATGATCTGCAAGATCATCAATTTGACTAATAGCTGCATCAAGATCCTTGTTAGAATGGAAATACTTCTTCAGTCCAGGATGATCTCCAGCCAAACCAGACTTACTTAGAAGTCCTTCAATGCGTTCTGCCTGTGCTGTTGTTGCCTTTGATGGAATACAAGGACTATTACAGAGCGTCAGAACTTTACGTACATCAGGGTTCATATCGGCGTAGACGCGCCACAAATCAGGGTTATCTTTAAAAAATTGCTGTGTCTCAGGTGTAAGCCTCTTCTTCCATCTCAAGAAGTCGCCAACTTTTTCATCTGCTAATTGAAGTGCATCATCGCCATAGTGAATTAAAAATTCTGCTCCCTCATCACCGTATTTAGCAACAAATTCAAGCCCTTGTTCACCAAACTTCTCAGCAATTTCTCCAGTCCCTTGTTTGACTGTCTGCTCGGCAGCGCCCTTACCCACTTTGCCCAGTAACTCATCAGCATACTTAGTTAGTATTTCTCCAATCTCACCCAAAGCCCCCAGAACTGACTTCGCCGCACCACCAGCATTACTCAAAAGCTTCCCGATACCCTTAACAATATCTAGAACGAAGCCACCCAACTTCGCTAAACCTTTGAACGCTAACCCCAACGCCTCACCTGTCCAGTCAAGAACCTTAGCGAAGATTTTGAGTACCTTCATCGCACCCTTCGCCGCCGTCACGGAAC
This sequence comes from Coleofasciculus sp. E2-BRE-01, assembly GCF_040221695.1. Taxonomy (NCBI): domain Bacteria; kingdom Bacillati; phylum Cyanobacteriota; class Cyanophyceae; order Coleofasciculales; family Coleofasciculaceae; genus Coleofasciculus; species Coleofasciculus sp. E2-BRE-01. The sequence continues at coordinate 10,121 of NZ_JAVKEA010000086.1, forward strand.
CCGCTGTCAGAATACCCAAAGCCACCTCAAAGGCGATAGTTCCCGCTAACCAACCAACGGTTTCACCCATCTGCCCTTCAGCAGTATCCTGCATCATGAATTCACAGACTTTCTGGGCAAGTTGACCTCCAGCATTGGTAATCGCTGACTCCACAGCCGCCCAAGCTTCCCCCAGCTTCTGCATTAACCCCTCAAAGGTCAAACCCTCACCGCCGCTGAATGCTTCTTGCACCGCAGGCATGAAACCTCCTGTTACTTGTTCTGCTGGGGGTTGCAGTTCTGTTCCCATCTGTTGCAATGTTTGACCAATTACTACTTTGTCCACACCTGCATCAGATGAAGCTGCTGCGGTTTGATCTGTGGCAGTTGACTGAGCAGCAGGTTGAGGACTCAGCGCCTGATTTGCCGTATCGTTGAGCCAGCTAATCAGATTACCTAACCCCTTAATCCCTTCATACATCAGAACGAAGGGGTCAGTCAGACCTTCCCAAATACCCTTGAGTAACCCCTTAACAAATCCCAGGATAAACGCAGGGCTACCACCACTGATAATTTTTGCCAACTTGTTGGTAATTGCCACCTTCGTATCTGCGGGTTGCGCCTTCACACCCTTAAGAAAACCAAGCACACCCGCCTTGAGCATGGGCCACAATAGCCCGAACATGGGTAAAGATGGCGCAGCTTCTAACAAACCGATAACGACATCCAGCAAGAAATCAATGATGGGCAGTTTATAGCAGTCATCCAGCATCCGCCAAGCGGAACCCGCTAAGATAACCGGAATCATCGCCGGATTAACAATAGCTAGCGCCAGAGAACTGAGAACCCCAGCGTAAGGTTCGATTTTTGCCTTGATTTTGACGAACGCTTCCTGTACAGCTTTGGCAGCAGCTTGGAATGATTGCTGCCCCCAAGTCACTAGCTCTTTGACACCATCTGACACAGCCTGTACTAAAGACTGCGCCGCACTTAACAAGGGTACTCCAGTCACCGCTCCCAATAATCCCAGCACGGCTTCGCTCAGTTGCACAGCTTGGTTAACCAAACTGGTAACCGTAGACTGCACCGCCTGACTGAAACCCTGTACCGCACTCAAGAGTTGGGGCAAAATCGTATTGCCCATTTGTTCGTGGGCACTCTTGACAATATTTGGGTCATCTTTGTGCGCCCACAGCCATTGCACAGACTTCACCAATTGGGGTACGAACTTGACAACTGCGGCAATTATCCCCACAGGGGAGAAAGCGAGCAACACCGTACCCACTTTTTTCAGGGGTTCGATAACTGGAGCAAATGTCACCTTAATTTGCTCCCACACTTCTGAAGCTTTAGTCTTTAACCACTCCAGAATGCCGCCCTCGCCATCGCCACCGAAACCGAGTTGCTGCTTCACCCAATCCCATGCTGCACCAAGGGTATTTCGCACGGGAGCGCCCCACTCCCAGATGGTTGTTGCCAGTCCCTTAACAGCGTTAAACACCCCACCTGCCACATTCATCAGTGTGTCAAAAGCTGGAGCAATGACCAACTCTGTAACTTTTTTGAACGTACCGCTAACCGTAGTAAAAGCCGTCTGGAGTTGTTTGATAACTGGGTTGTCCATAAAGGCTTGACCCAATTCTTGCAGCGACTTTATGCTGTTTGCAAATGCTTTACATGAGGCTGGGTCACCTTTGCCCAATCCCTGAATCGTGGCAAAAACTCCAGCAAAGCTACTCTTGAGTCCAGTGATGACGCTACCGATATCGACGTTTGCCATCACCCCAGACAACCAACCTTTAACCCCCTCTTTAATTTTTTCGCTCAGTATCCCAACTGGACCTTGACGTATCAAATTAGCCAAACCCGGAGCAACTCTGGCAACCAATGCAGCAAAGGCATCTTTGCCCATCGAAGCAACGTCTCCAACCTTATCCCCAACCCATTGAGCGCCCGAACTCAGTTTATCTCCCGCCCATTCGACACCTGAACCTAAGGTATTTGTGACATCATCCCAACCCCATTTCTGAACAGCTTTGTTGTCCTTGGGAGTAATGTTTTCAGCAAGAGACTTCCGTTGGATTTGCTCCTCTTTTTGCTCGTCTGCTGCACAGGTGGCACACTTCATCTGGATAGATGCACCCAGATCTTTATTATTAAGCGACTGCTGTTGCGAATTGTCTTGAACTTGTACGGCTGATGTCGATTTTAAATTTGGAGATTGGGCAGGATTAATTTTAGTTTGGATAGATTTTTTATTAGAGCTTAGGCTAGTCAGCGGTTTTTCCTGGAGAGTTTTAGCTGCACCCTGCTGTATGGTGTGAGTTAACTCATGTGCCGTTAACTCATCGGCATTGGGAGATTTTCCTGCACCATAGTAAATATTACTGCCATGGGTAAACGCCTGCGCTCCCAACTCCTTATTCATCTGCACCGCTGTGGAGTCGGTATGCACGCGCACGGGACTAAAATCAGCACCGAAGCGAGGCTCCATGAAACTACGGACATTCTCAGGTAAAGGATTCCCTCCACCCTGAGAACTCGCCAGACGATTTTCTATACTGGGACTGGCTTGGGTGGTATCTGAGGCGGAGCGTTGCACTAAGGAACTAATTGATTTAGCCAGAGGGGGTTTTTCGGCTTCGGTTTGGCGCTGAACAGACTGGGATAGAGTAGAATCTGGCATTGCCATGACTTTCGCCGCCATGGTATCCGCTTCTTGTTCGTATTTATCCCCCGGTTCGCCAATGGTTAGTTTGGTTTGAACGGATTCGTCTTTTTCCTCTTGTTCCTCTGGCTGTTCACATTCGCTACATTTCGCCTGAATTGCTCCATCAGACTGTACTGGCTGTTGAGGAGGTTTTTGTTCCTTGTTGTTTTTGAGTTGAAGATTAAACGGGGTATTATCTGAACCCGAAGCAGTATCATCCTCTGGGTTATCGGGTGGAGAACTGGCAAATGGCTGATTGTGAAGCGATTCGGGTTGTGTTTCTTCCGATTCTTCTACTTGACTTTCGCCAGAACTATCCTGGCGTTGGACAGAATAATCCTGAGCTAATTGTTGAGCCTTAAACTGATTCAACCCATTTAATACAGAATTAGCTCGTTGTCCTATCTGGGGTTGATACTGATGCTCTAATCCGCTGGTGGAAAGCGTCCTCTGTACTGGAGATGGCTGTGTACCTGGAGTATTAACCGGAACCGTGAGCCAGTTAGAACTCAAACGGGATGCTTTTTCCTTTCGAGCTTGCAAATCCGGCTTTTGAGATTGTGAGTGTGTACTTCCTGCTTCAGATTGCTGATTAGGAGTGACATCTTCTTCCTTTTCCTCTGCTTCCTTTTCCTCTGTGTTGGGGGACTCCGGATTCGGTGATGGGGAGGCGGACAGTTCCTTTGGCTGAACTGTCTCTTCTTCCTCGTCTGAAGTTGCCTCAACCTCTGGCACTTCTGGCTGCTGTATGTTGGGTTCTAACGCTTCACTTGCTGGTTGTTTCTGAACAGGTTGCGGGGGTGGGGTTTTGGGTACATTAACTGGGACATTAAGACCGTTATAGCCGACAAAGGCTGACTGTTCTAGTTTCTGTTGCAAAAACGCCTTCTGTTCCTCCGGTGAGCCTCGCACCAAAGGTTTCTGCCGCTTGGGGACTTTGAAACGGCGTCGCTGCAACGGATTCGGTTCGGACTTCCGACTCAAGGGTGAGAAATTTTTTTTGCGGATGGGTTCTCGAAAAGACATTGCCAGAAGCTCCCCCAATTATTGCTGGTCTTTTCTGTGCCTCCCTATCCCGCCAATAGTCTGTGTGGGATTGTTGGAAGAAAATATCCTTAATCATACCTCCAAGGAGAGAAAGACACTAGAACCATCTCACGAAACTTAACATACTTGCGATCGCGTGCGTCGGCTTATAGAGTAACTTAGGGGAGCTGAGGGAGCTTGATATTAAGCCTCTGGCTCAATTCCAGCCGCTCTTAACTGCTCTATCAAAGCTTGAACACGTTGTCGTTCCTGCTCCACTAATTCTACTCCCCAGGGTAAAAGTTGCCCAGATTCATCCCACCACCGCAACCAATACCCCTGGCGGTTTCCCTTGGTTCCTTCCCACACACCCAGAAATAAACCGAGTGCCTCTATCCAGTAGCGATTCTCCTGGGGTTGTTGTAGGGTATAACGCCCAGAATCGTTAAGCTGATAGACTTCCAGCACCCCTTGTTGGGGTTCAAAAATAGCATACTGGGGGACTCGCAAGACTTGCTCATAAAAATACCATTTTCCCGGAGGATAAGTCGGCTTGATTGAATATTCACCGCCTTCTGTATCTGAGAGAAACTCCATCACAATTCCTGGAATATCTCCTTGCAGGTGAGGCGTATAACTACGACGCACGTTTTCTGGCGACACCTGAATCCGAGGGACATACATCCAATCAGGAGCTTTTACCACAATCTTGCCATCTAACCGGGCGCAGACACCGTAATTCGTGGCGACTAGCATCGTTTCTCGCAATCGCCCTGTTACTTCTAAACTGTCGCTTAATGCGGCGGCTAATGTTGGCTGATCAATATTATCCACTGGCTCATCGGGTAAGGGGAAATCATCCGGTAGCTTCTCCCAGGTAATTTTAGGCTTGCTGGTTACCGTTGTCATCGCGTAGTCTCTCCCTATCCATAAGCTCTATTGTATAGCTGTATAGCGCTACGCGAAGCGTGAATAGGCAATAGGCAACACCTCGACTTACCTCGACTTCGCTCGGTAACACGCTCGGTGTTTCATAGGCAATAGTGAAGATAAAAGCTTACCTGACAAGGGATTGACCCTTCGACTTCGCGGCAATTGAGCCTGTCGAAATTCAGGGTCAAGCGATTTGAATTTTTCTTGTATGTCCTAACTAGAGTGCGTAGTGCTATAGATAAGTAATGAGCGCGATCGCACAACTTGATACACTAAGAAAGCAGTGGATAGCGTGGTTCTATCTCAGACAACGACCAAGGAATGACTGGGAATGGCAGAGGATTTTTCAGTTGATCAGCTTTTGGACAAAATGAGCGACGCCTACGAAGATGCCGGAAAGGACACGGGACAGTGTAATGTGCTGGTAATTGGCAAAACGGGTGTGGGCAAAAGTACACTGATTAATGCTATTTTCCAATCTCGTCTAGCCGAAACCGGGGTTGGTTATCCAGTTACCCAAACTATCCGACGCTACCGCAAAAAAGGCTGTCCGATTACGGTTTACGATACCCCTGGACTTGAACTCAATCCAGAACAGATTCAACAGGTTCGCTTAGATATCGCGGAACTCATCGATACGCAACGGCTACAAGCCGCCCAAGAACATATTCATGTGATTTGGTACTGTTTAGAACATGAGGCGGGACGATTTGATGAAGTCGAGGAAGAATGGCTGAATAAGCTGCAACTACAAGATGTACCAATTATTTTAGTCGTAACCCAAACCTTAACCCGAAAGCGCAGCGAGTTTCAAGTCTTTTTAGATAGTAAAAATTTACCCGTTTCTCAGGTTGTTGCGGTTCTTGCCCAGCCTAAACCCATCGATGATGAGTATACAATTAAAGCTCATGGTTTAGACCATCTGGTCGAAGTAACGGCTAATCTTCTGTCTACCGAAGCACGTAAGGCATTTCTGAGAGAACAGAGTCGCAATATTACCTTAAAAGCTGGGGAAGGGTTTAAATATGTGACGGGATATGTGGCGGGTTCTGCATTAGTGGGTGCGTCTCCGATTCCCTTTTCTGATGCACCAATATTAGTCTCAATGCAAACTGTGATGCTAGCGAATATCACGGCTATATTTGGGTTACCTTTTGATCGCGCCTTTACCAGCACCGTAATCTCAACGATTGTAGGGGTGGGCGGTGTAGCAACTGTGGGGAGAGCGATCGCGGCGAATTTACTTAAAATGATACCAGGTGCTGGGACAATTGTGGGCGGTGCAATCTCCGCTTCTACCGCCGCCGCGCTAACGTTGGCACTGGGTTTAGCTTATATCGAGTCTCTCAAATATTATCTGAAACGCAAACTGGAGGGACATGAAATCCCCCTTTCTGAACTGGCAAAAATTATTCTTGAACAATATAAGTTTTATGCCAGAACGGGTCAAAAAACTCTGAAAGAGGAACCCATAACCCCCCCTCGCAAAATTGATATTGAATAAGTAAGTAGGTGGGGACAATTAAAGTTAACGGCGGAGAACTCGCTGTCTTTGAGAAGCAAGCTACGTCATTTGTCATTGGGGGTGTGGTTTGTTCTTACTTTTCACGGGATCTGGAAAACCTCTCTCCAAACCTCTCTCCTACAAGGAGAGAGGCTTTGAATTCTCCCCCATGGAACAAAAAGCGAAGCAACATCTGGTCTCCCCCTTTTTAAGGGGGACGGAAGGGGGATCTAATAGGGGGACGGGAGGGGGATCTAAGAGGGCTGACAGGTGTAGGTTTTTTACTTGAGGGTGGGGACTAGACTTGGAGGACAAGGAAGGAAAGTAGACAAGGTAGAGAAGAAAAGTAGACAAGGTAGAGAAGAATTATATAGTTCAAGACGTATTTATGGAAAAAG
>NZ_JAVKEA010000087.1:0-28519 GCF_040221695.1 Coleofasciculus sp. E2-BRE-01
CTTTTTGAATCCATTGAAGAGTTAGAATCTTTGTTGCATCAACTTTTAAATGAAGACAAGCTAGTTATTAACTGGGGGCGCAAACTGAAAAATAAGGGTAATGCTCTTATCACAGTTTAAATGCATGACAGCTTAATAAAATCGGATGGCATCATAATCAAGGTTGTGGTGTTATTTTCCGCGCCAATTTCCGTCAGCATTTGTAAACGCCGTAGTTCTAAAGCGGCTGGATTTTCCACAATCTTCTGCGAGGCTTCAGCTAACTTAATTGACGCTTCTTGTTCTGCGGAAGCCTTAATCAGACGCGCCCGTTTTTCCCGCACAGCTTCGGCTTCTTTTGCCATTGCCCGTTGCATATTCGTGGGAATTTCTACATCTTTAATTTCTACCCGTTCAATCACTACCCCCCACGATTCGGTGATTTCGTCTACAATTTCTTGCACACGCAGGTTGATTTTATCGCGGTTTTGCAAGACATCATCTAAGATATTTTGCCCCACGACATTCCGTAATGTCGTCATCGCTGCTTGATAAACCGCTATTTCGTAATTTTCGACTTTATTAATTGCCCGGAATGGATCAATGATGCGATAATATAAAACAGCATTGACTTTAATCGTCACGCTGTCAGCCGTTACCGCTTCTTGGGGGGCGATATCCACGGTTTTGGTGCGGATATCGACTTGGGCTTTTTGGTCAATCAGAGGTAGAATCCAATACATCCCCTGTCCTCTGACATTGCTGAACCGCCCCAAGCGAAAGATCACGCCGCGTTCATATTCGCGATCAATCTTAAAACCGCTGAGTCCCGCCAGCAGGATGATTCCGAACACTGTGCCAATAATGGTTTCCATAGAGACTTAACCAACTCTAATGTCTCTATTGTAGGAGATAAGCCAGATAGGAAGGTAGAGACATAGCCTATATCTCTACCTTCACCGTTCAACGGATGTACTGCTGTGGCACACCTTAATTGGTGAGTTGTAGGGGCGCACGGCGTGCGCCTATTTTAACAGTAATAGGACTTAGTTTCCTTTAACGACAAGCGAATAATTTCTGCATAGCTGTAGTATAAGGCTGAACAATTGATTGTTGCTCAGCGTCTAGGCGGATGAGAATCTTGTCTACTAAAAGTCCAACCATGCTCTCCACTAATTCCCAACTGACACTTACGCTGGGATAAACCATCTCACATAAGGGATAAAGTTCTTTCTCCATTGCTGCCATATTCTGTTCCAAAACACAAACCCACAGATAAGCTTGAAACATCTCGACATCGCGGATACTTGAGGCTTTTACTTCTGGATGATCCAGTTTTCCGCGACGGCTGCGATAATTGGGGTATCGTTCCAAGGCGTGGCGATAAACCCGTGTGGCAATTTCCTGACTCTTGGGTATAAGTTGCTCGACTAAAGCTAATACAGGAGAATTAAGAGAATGTTGAGCCGCCGCTGTGCATACCCGTTGCCAGGGAATACATACTTGCTCTTCAATAAACTTAAAGTAAGGAGAGAGCAATAACTGTTCCGGTAGGCTTAATCGATTCAACAACACCTTGGAACTGAGATGAAACTGGGTACTCATAAATCCCAGCGTATTCTGATTATTGGCAGATAAATGCTGGGACTGAAATTGCATTAATTCTGGGGTCAGAATTGTCACAAGGGAGGAAACTTCGGGTAGCTCTAATTTGGGCATGACCGAGATTTTATATAAATCGGTCGAAATATCCACAGTGTCTGCTTCAGATAACGCCTCCATTAGAGATGGAGTTGGTGACTGTTTTCGATAAACGGATAAAACTTTGTCATAAACCTGCGCTGAGGATGTGGCGATACCCTGGGATTCGGTTAAGTTGACAACGTTGGGAATGTAGGAGAAGAGAATACTTGTCCGAATACCTGCACATTTGCAGTGAATTTCTATCAGTCGAGAGAGTTTAGTTGCCGTTTTCTCTCGCCCTTGGCGAGAGGCGGCTTCCATTAACTCAATCGTTGTACATTTGTTAGTGGTTAATGAAAGGGTGGATAAGTCAGGGACATAACGGGCTGCCCAAAGATTCAGTAGGCGTTTAACTGTGATACTTTTGTCTAATGGGGTGGTTACCAGCATGAAATACTCCTAGTTTGGGGTGAGGATAGTCAACAAATCGGATGATTGGCATCCGTCGAACCTATCTTTGGCTGGTAGATCCCCTTTTGGACTAAATTCGGGTTAATTCTCCCGTTTTGGGTAGAGACAAGGCAGATGGTAGATGGCAGATGGCAGAAGGTTCCCAGGAAAAAGTTATGTCGAGACGTGCCATGGTACGTCTGAGTTGGGGGTTACTCTCCCTGCTTTGGTGAACGGATGGGAAAATTTTGCCCTGAAGGTCTAGGCTTGCGTTAATGTAACAGTCTTAATGTTTAGTATAAACGCAAATATATGAATTTATGTAAACCTTTTTTAAAGAAATACGGGGAATTTTTCCTGGCTTCCCCGGCTTCCAGACGTAGCATGCTACGTCTCTACATTGCTCCCCCTGCTCCCCCTGCTCCCCCTGCTCCTCTTAACCGAGCAGTCTTGGGGAGTCTCCCCATGTCTAGTGTTGGTGTAGTACAATGTTTAGCTTCTGTATGACGTGACTATACTGAAAAATTAAGAGGGGTGCATCTAAACATTATCGTTTGCCGTCGTCCAGAAGGATTACAACCCAAATTAAAATGAATAGTTTTCAAACGCCTAGTGAATCCATGGAGCAACCAGCCAACTGGGAATTCACTCAAACTTTATTTTTGAGAATATCGGATGATTTATTCGGAATATGGCATAAAGAGGGATATTGGCAGCCGCTGAATCCGGCTTGGGAAAAGGTTTTGGGGTGGACAGAGGAGGAGTTGCGATCGCATACTTCCTGGGAACTGATTCATCCCGATGATCGCGACAATGCCATCGCCTATTTTACCTCAACTGAGCCAGTTGAATGTGAACATCGCATTCGTCACCAAGACGGGAGTTATCGCTGGCTGGCGTGGAAACTCATTCCAGGGGATGATGGTAGGTTGTATGGTGTTGGTCAAGATATCACCGAAACCAAGCACATAGAAGCCAAGCTCAAAGAACGCATCGAGTTTGAGCAGTTAATCACTAGCCTATCCCATCAATTCATCCAGTTGTCCTCTGATGGCATTGAGGATGCCATTAAGCACACCCTGGAAAAAATCGGTAAATTTTGCCAGTGCGATCGCACTTATATGGCATTATTCTCAGAAGACGCTGCCACAGCCAGTATCATCCAGGAATGGACTGTACCGGGCGTGAGTTCCATCCAACCGCAATGGCAAGATTTTCCCACCGATACTTACCCTTGGGGAATGGCAAAACTGAGAAACTTAGAAGCGATTCAAATTTCCCACCGCAGCGATTTACCCGCAGAAGCCAATTCCCTGAAACAAGCGCTGGAGTTAACCGGGGCTAAATCTATCGCCATTGTTCCCATCGCTCAAGGTAATCATCTAATCGGATATTTAGGGTGTTCTGCGGTTAACGCCGAAAAAAATTGGTCAGACGATATCCTCTCCCTCTTACAAATCATTGGCGGTATCTTTGCGAACGCTTTAAGTCGCCAGCAAGCCGAATTCCAACTGCGAGAAAGTGAACGGCGATTTCGGGCGGTTTTCAATCAAACCTTTCAATTATCTAGTTTGCTCACTCTAGAGGGAGATGTCATTGCTGATAACCAGACGGCTATGGACGTTTGCCAACTGGATAGTTCTCAAGTAATCGGATATCCCTTCTGGCAATTAAAATGTTGGACAATTTCTGCCGAAACTCAACAGCAATTAAAAACCGCGATCGCGGAAGCTGCAACAGGAAAAACAATTCGCTACGAAGCTGATATATTAGCACCCGATCAGTCCGTGATCACGATTGACTTTTCCCTCAAACCCCTGCGGAAAGAAAACGGGGAGATAGAACTCTTAATTGCTGAAGGTCGTGATATTAGCGATCGTAAGCAAATAGAAGCCAAACTGCAAGCGGCGATGGGGGATTTAGAACAGCGAGTTGAAGAACGGACTCACGAACTTCAGCAGACGAACGCGCAACTACAAGCAGAAATTCTTCAGCATCAGCAAACCGAAGCCGAGTTACGCAATAGCGAACAACAGTTTCGTCGGGTATTTGATGAAGCGCCCATTGGCATGACATTGGCAGACTTAAATGATCGCTATATTCGGGTGAATCGGGCATTTTATTCCATGCTGGGGTACAGTCAATCCGAAGTCATGGCACTCAGCTTTAAGGATATTACCTACCCCGACGAGTTGGCGCTGGAAATTCCTTATATGCAGCAGTTAATTCGGGGAGAGATTGACAGCTTTCAACTGGAAAAACGTTATATCAAAAAGAATAAAGATTTAGTCTGGGTGAATTTAACCCTCATCGCTTTGCGGGATAAACAAGGTGACGTACTCTATACCTTAGCCATGATCGAGGATATCACCGAACGCAAGCAAGCCATGGAAGCCCTGCGTCAAAGTGAGGCACGTTATCGAGCCATTGTTGAAGATCAAACCGAATTGATTTGTCGGTTTAAAGCCGATGGTACATTCACGTTTGTTAATGATGCTTACTGTCGCTATTTCAACCAACCACGCTCCGAATTAATTGGATATCGATTCAAACCCCAGATTCCCGACATCGACCAGGAATTTGTCAACCAGCAATTTAAAACCCTTTCCGTTGAACAGCCCATCGTCACCTACGAACACCGGGTCATTTTGCCAGACAATGAGATTCGCTGGCAACAATGGACAGAGCGGGTGATGTTCGATAATGAGGGAAATGTTGTCGAGTTTCAGGGAGTAGGGCGGGATATTACATCGTTGAAAAAGGCAGAAGCGGAAATTATTAAAGCCTTGGAAAAAGAACGAGAACTAAGTGAACTGCGCTCTAGTTTTGTTTCCTTAGTCTCTCACGAATTCCGCACCCCCTTAACGGCAATTCTTTCATCGTCAGAACTTTTAGAGCGTTACAGCAAAAAATTAACGGATGAAAAGAAAAAAGCTCATTATCAGCGCATTCAAATCGCGGTTAGCCGGATGACGCAGTTATTGGATGATGTGCTAACAATTGGTAAAGCTGAGGCGGGAAAGCTCACGTTTAAGCCAGCAGAGATGGATTTAATCGGATTCTGTCGGGAAATTGTAGACACGCTGGAAATGAGCATCAGTCAACAGCATTCGATTAACTTTATCAGTCATGGCGACTGTGGTGATGCTCAAATGGATGATAAACTGTTACAGCATATCTTGAACAACTTAATTTCTAATGCGATTAAGTATTCTCCCCAAGGGAGTGAGGTAAAAGTTGAGTTAACTTGCGAAGGAGAATCGGCGATTTTCCATATTCAAGATCAAGGGATTGGTATTCCGCCAGAGGATATCAAAAAACTCTTCTCGTCGTTTCAACGAGCCGGTAATGTTGGCACAATTCAGGGAACGGGATTAGGATTAGCTATTGTCAAAAAATGTGTGGATTTGCATGGTGGACTGATTACAGTTGAAAGTGAAGTCGGCAAAGGGACAACGTTTACAGTTATGTTACCCTTGCAATCGATGGCAGAGTAAATACCCTTTTCCACCCAGCAAATTGTCGTCCAATCGTCGTCCAATTGTAGGGTGCGTTAGCGAAGCGTAACGCACCATTTCTCATGTAAGCGTAACGCACCATTTCTCATGTAAGGCTAAAGCCCCGACTAATTTAGGGCTAAGGCTCCCTTACGACAAACGTCCTGTAACGTGGGTTACAAAATTATTCCTGATATAATGTATCTCCTCTGACTATCGCATTCAATGGCAATCCTGCGCTATACTGCTCAAGATTTAGCTAGGTAGCACCCAGGAAAATCATGGATCAAACGTCTCTCACTGTCACTCAAGTCATTCAAGCTATTCTTGCACCAGCCGTGATGATTTCCTCCAGTGGATTATTTTTTTTGGGATTAAATGCGAGACAGTCTTCTTTATTAAATCGCATCCGCTTATTGAACAACGAGAGAAGAATCCTTTCGCGAGAGTTAATGCATCAAGGACAGTTCGATTCGGGAGAAGATATTCGCTTTTTAAGCTTAGAACATCAACTGAATAATCTGTTGCGCCGCGCCTGGTATGTTCGGAATTCAACCCTCTGCGACACGTTAGCGGTGGTTTTTTTTGTGCTGACCTCATTTGCTATTGCCCTGCATTTTTTTATGGGAATCACTCTCCTGGAACGAGTCCCCATTTTTTTATTTATTACTGGAATGTTTCTGGTATTAGTGGGAGTAATTTGTTTAGCGATTGACGAATTAATCGCCTATTCGGTGATTTTACTGGAGGTTCAAGACAAACAATCGATTATGGTTGACTTTTTCGCCAGACCAAATGAACCGAAGCCAGGAGAGCAGAGTAAAACGTAAAAATCATGCATTTAAGTGTAAATAAGGCTTTTTTAAGTCTGCCTTTTCGAGTGAAAGCCTTAGTGAAAAAATCTGCTGTTGTTGATGACAACTAGATATCCGTCGCATCGATTCCAAGGAGTTGCTTTGCTATCTAATTTACCACTAGAACCCAATCCCTATCTTCTGTTGACGCTTCACTGCGTCATCGGCATTATCGCAGCGCTCCTGGCTCGACGCAAGGGGTTTGATTTTCGCCGTTGGTTGATTATCGGGTTAATTGGCGGTACACCTGCGTTGATAGTGGCGCTAGTGGTTAAGCCAAAACTGTAGGGATTCCAGCCTTGGTTCGTAGTAGGCACGAAGCGTGCCAGAAGCGCTAAAGCGCTTACTACAAACTCTGTTAATCTGTATAGTATTCCCCTAGCTACGCATTCTTACCGCCATGACTGGATCTGAAGTTCTCATCGCTCAAGCGATTAGCGGAATCGCTGTTCCCGTTTTCCAAACCCTCTGGGGACAAGGGGGTAAAGTTCTGGGATTATTTGGCAAAACCCTGGATGAAAAAGCCAAACAAGCGATTTTTAAAGCGTCTCGGCAATATGCACAGAATTATACAGAACGTCATGGCATTCTGAAAGTCTTAGGAATGCGAGAACCTGTCTCCTTGGAAACAGTTTATACAACAGTGCAATTCTTGGATGACGCCGCGATTCAGACTTTTGAATCCGTTGAAACCCTGGAACTTATCTATCGGAAAGCAAAACAGCGGAGTTTTCAGTCTAAAGATTGCCCCAAGCAACCCGGAATCAATGTCGCCAATCAAAAGCAGTATTTGATGGTGTTAGGAAGTCCCGGTGCGGGAAAGTCTACCTTCTTGCGCCGGATGGGATTGGAAGCGCTGAAGGGAAAGAAGGGACAATTTAAACACGCTTGTATTCCGGTATTGATTGAACTCAAGACATTTAACCAGGGTGATATTGATATTGAACATAAAATTGCTGAAGAATTCCGCATCTGTGGTTTTCCCTCTCACCAGGAATTTACGGCTAAAGCGTTGGAACAAGGGAAACTGCTGATTTTGTTGGATGGATTGGATGAAGTGCCAACGGAACGCATGAATCAGGTAATTCAGCATATTCAGAACTTTGTCGATTTACATGATAAGAATCGCTTTATTGCTTCCTGTCGGGTTGCCGCTTATCGCCACAACTTCCGCCGCTTTACCGATGTGGCAATGGCAGAGTTTGATGATGCTCAGATTGAGAATTTTATTAGCAATTGGTTTGGGCGTGAACCTAAAATAGGTCAAGAGTGTTGGCAAAAGCTGAATCATGAAGACAATAAAGCGGCGAAGGAACTGACACAGACGCCGTTGTTGCTGACGTTAGTCTGTTTACTCTATCAGCGATCGCGGAAATTTCCCACCAACCGCGCTACGCTGTATGAACGGGCATTGCGTGTGCTTCTAGAAGAATGGGCAGCGGAAAAAGGTGTGTTTAAAGATGACGTTTATAAAGGATTAGATACGAAACGAAAGGAAATGATGCTGTCGGAAATTGCTCATGATGCGTTTCAGGCAGATCATTTATTTTTACCCAGACGGGAAATTACGGATCAAATTGAGCAACTCTTGGCAGAAATGCTCCCGGATGAAACGTTGATTGATGGGGAAGCCGTTTTAAAATCAATTGAAAAACAACATGGGGTATTAGTCCAACGGGCAGAAGGGGTTTACTCGTTTTCTCATTTGACGCTTCAAGAATATTTAACGGCGCAATATATTGATGATCATCGCCAAATTGAAAAGTTAGTCAAAGAACATCTTACTGATCAGCGCTGGCGAGAGGTGTTTTTGTTGGTTTCTGGATTGATGCGAGGTGGGGCAGATGAGTTACTCTTGTTGATGGAAAAAGAAGCGCAAACCTATATTAATACTCCTCGGTTACAAGCGTTATTACGTTGGGCAGATTGGGTGACGGCTGATTCTGAAAGCGATATGAAGCCTGTGGCAAAACGTGCGATCGCGATCGCGATCGCCTACGCCCTAGCCGACGCCAACGCCTACGCCAACGCCAACGCCTACGTCAAAGCCAAAGCCATAGCCGATGCCCTAGACCTAGACCAAGCCCTAGCCCTAGCCCTAGCCTACGCCAACGCCAAATCCCTAGCCGGCATCTTCGCCAAAGGCTACATCGAGACTATCACTGAAACTATCGATAATGCCTACAAACTGAAAGAACTTAAAATTTTTAAAGATGACAATCTCACTGTCTTGATTGCCAGACTAGAAGCTCTAAAAACTAAAGTACCTAGCGATGAACAACCTTTAGAAAAACATCGAGCATTGGCTGATAAACTATTACAGATTTGTCTCAAAGGTTTTAATTTAACTGAAAAATTAATCAATTTATCTGAAGCAGAAGTAAAGGCAATTTCAAAATATTGCTATGCCAATTTCCTAATAATTCAGTGCAAGGAATCAGCCGTGCGGGTATCGCCCAAAACCTGGGCGGAGATTCAAGAACGGATGTTGCGGGTTCCCGACAACGGATAATCCAAGTTCCGATTGTGTCTCGATTCACGCTGAAGGATGTGCTGGTTTTCCATTTCTTGCTGTTTCATCTGTTAGGATAGACAGATTATGTTAATTGAGTCGTTTAGGCGGTTCGCGAGGACTTGTTTCAGGCTCAAAGACTCGTCAGCCACACATAGAGAGTCGCTAGCCACACATAGAGACTTGCTAACCACATTCAAAGAGTCGCTAACCACACATAAAGACTCGCCAGCCACACTCAAAGACTCGCCAGCCACACTCAAAGAGTCGTTAACCACACATAAAGACTCGTCAACCACACATAAAGACTCGCCAGCCACAATCTAAAGACTCACCAACCCGCTTACCCCTTCAGATGCGAACGTTTCATGGCAAGTTTAGACACCTGAGTCGGGGTGGGTTTAGTTACATCTGGGTGCAACCGAAAAGATAGTCGTGAAACCCGCCCCTACAAAATCTTTCAATCTCCTAATCTGCCACTAACAAGTTACCTCCCTTCGTTGCGCCAGATACAGTGACAACTAAGATGCAGATGAATTACTCTCCTCTGCCAACTCCTCAGCCGTGTATTGCATAAAATCTACTTGATACCGAAACAACGCATTAATCAATTCAGCGCGAGTTATTCCAGCAATTTCAGCGGCTTTACTTTGAGATATTTGCCCCAGTTCATACCATTTTACAGCAGCGGCTATTCGCATCTCTTGGACAAACTCATCAGGATTCTTCCTCAGTGCAGAAAATACAGTTTTGGGAAGTTCAATCGATACAGATGTCATAAAAAAATCTCAACTTGATGACTATAAACCCTAGCATTAAACTCAAACCTGACTTAGCTTAGACGGTCAAACAACTTCAGGACTTACGCCGCGATACCACATAGACCTGTAAAATAATAAAATAAACAATCTGACCCAAAACCATCATAAACACCTCTGCGCCCCTCTGCGTTGACCTCTGCGTCCCTCTGCGTTAAAAAAACACAAGGATGTACCGTACATCGCCCAAACGATTTATGAACTAGGTTAGCGCGATCGCTTTGGGAAAGGGGCTAAAGCCCCGACTACAAACTACAAACTTGTGCGATCGCTCTTGTAGATGGCATACTCATGCCATCATCAGCCAAAACTTATAATAAAAGTCTGTACGCAATATCAAAACCCTACGACTTAACATGACCACCTCTCCCCGTCGCTACCATATCACCACCTTCGGCTGTCAAATGAACAAAGCCGACTCCGAACGCATGGCTGGTATCTTAGAGGATATGGGATTTGAGTGGTCAGAAGATCCCAATGACGCCAGCCTCATCCTCTACAACACCTGCACGATTCGCGATAACGCCGAACAAAAAGTCTATTCCTACCTGGGTAGACAGGCAAAGCGAAAACAAGAACAGGCTGACCTTACCTTAATTGTCGCTGGCTGTGTCGCTCAACAGGAAGGAGAAGCGCTGCTGCGGCGTGTCCCGGAATTAGATTTAGTTATGGGACCTCAACACGCCAATCGCCTGAGAGACTTACTCGAACAAGTCGGTGACGGGAACCAAATTGTCGCCACTGAACCCATCCATATCGTCGAAGACATTACCAAACCCCGCCGCGATAGCACCGTTACGGCTTGGGTGAATGTAATTTACGGCTGTAACGAACGCTGCACCTACTGCGTTGTCCCTAATGTGCGCGGTGTGGAACAATCCCGCACCCCGGAGGCGATTCGGGCGGAAATGGCGGAATTAGGACAGCAAGGGTATAAGGAAATTACCCTGCTGGGACAAAATATTGATGCTTACGGGCGAGATTTACCGGGCGTGACTGAATCGGGACGACATCAGCACACCTTGACAGATTTACTCTATTATGTTTACGATGTCCCCGGAGTTGAGCGGATTCGGTTTGCCACCAGTCACCCCCGCTATTTTACCGAACGACTCATTCGCGCCTGTAAGGAATTGCCCAAGGTTTGCGAACATTTCCACATTCCCTTCCAATCCGGAGATAACGATATCCTCAAAGCCATGGCGCGGGGATACACCCAGGAAAAATATCGCCGAATTATTAATACCATTCGCGATTATATGCCCGATGCGTCGATTAGTGCGGATGCGATTGTCGGCTTTCCCGGCGAAACCGAGGCACAGTTTGAGCATACGTTAAAACTGGTGGAGGATATTGAATTTGACCAATTAAACACCGCCGCTTACTCGCCTCGCCCTGGTACACCCGCCGCCCTGTGGGAGAATCAACTGAGTGAAGAGGTAAAGAGCGATCGCCTACAACGACTCAACCATTTAGTGAACACCAAAGCCGCCGCGCGATCGCAACGGTATTTCGGGCGAATTGAAGAGGTTCTCGTCGAAGACCAAAATCCCAAGGATTCCAGCCAAGTGATGGGACGCACAAGGGGGAATCGGTTGACGTTCTTTAGCGGCGATATTAATGAATTAAAAGGACAGTTAGTCCAGGTAAAAATTACCGAAGTTCGCGCCTTTAGTCTCACGGGTGAAGCGTTAACTTTAGCCCCTTGTTAAAAAGGACGTGATGTCGGGTGGGCAATGCCGATCCGACTCCTGATCGAGGCAGATCTAGCAACTGACGATTGGGAGTGCGATCGGCTAAATAGGGGCTGCTGAATAAGTGCTGTGGTGAGGGGGAGCGGGGGAAGCTGGGGAAGACTTCGGCGTGAGCGCTCAGTCGAACGCTGGGGAAGCTGGGGGAGCAAGGGTACATTTTCGGTGATAGCGGTGCAAGGGTTTTGATGAGTTTTATTCTCTTTCCTGGAAGATGAACCAATGTCAATGCTACTCAAAGTATTGATGGCTAATGGTTTTTTGGTTGTGCAGCAAACCCTAAATATCTATCTACCAACGTAAATCCTTAGCTGTTGAACGTCCTGTAGAAGTGGCTAGTTTTGCACAGTGAGTAACATATCCTTGAATTAGCTAATAGTCATCATCTTCACGATCAATAGAAAAATATATCCCTTGGGTTTTAATCCACCTCTTACAATCAATCATCATCACCCTTTTGGCAATTAGATGTTGGTAGTGGGAGCATCTTGCTCCCTACCTAGAGTCTTGGTTCAGTATTACATTTTCTCCCCCATCTCCCCCATCTCCCCCACCTTCTCTCTGGAAAAAGTGCAGTTACCGTTGAGATGGGATATATAAGAGAAGAAGAGATATGTTATAGATGATCGACCCAAAGCAGTAGCTTAGTATGGGACTAACTGGGACTGTATTCCTGGCATAGCCTTGCTAATTACGACTTTGGGGATGCACCAGCCACCGAACCTAGCCATCATGCACCGCATACGCCAACACCCATGAACATCACTCCCACTCAAAACCATGTCCTTGAGCGACGTGAAGAATCGGTCAGGGCGGGTTTTGTACAACTGTTACCATCAATAGCGACAAGAAAGTCCCATTACCCGCCCCTACGCACTCACGCACCCGGTTCTCTTGAAGGAAGGAAAAGGTTCAAACTCTCTGATTACGGATCAATGACTTGATACCCTGCATAAACGACTTAGATTAGACTATTCAGCTAGGCTGCTATTTTGAGGACTCCCATGACCACCCTCGTCATCGTCGAATCTCCCACCAAAGCCCGCACCATTCGCAACTACTTGCCTTCGGGCTATCAAGTAGAAGCGTCAATGGGTCATATTCGTGACCTCCCTCAATCGGCTAGTGAGATCCCCGAAGCCGTCAAGGGAGAAAAATGGGCGCAGTTGGGGGTCAATGTAGAGGCGGATTTTGAACCCATCTACGTTGTCCCCAAAGATAAAAAGAAAGTTGTCAAGCAACTCAAAGACGCCTTGAAAAACGCCGAAGAGTTGGTACTCGCCACAGACGAAGACCGGGAAGGGGAAAGCATTAGTTGGCATTTATTGCAAGTCCTCAAACCCAAAGTACCCTGCAAACGCATGGTCTTTCATGAAATTACCCAAGAAGCCATTCGTGACGCCCTGCAAAATTGTCGGGAGATTGATGACCAACTGGTACACGCCCAAGAAACCCGCCGGATTTTAGACCGATTGGTAGGCTATACCCTTTCGCCTCTACTGTGGAAAAAAATCGCCTGGGGATTATCAGCCGGTCGGGTTCAGTCCGTTTCCGTGCGGCTACTGGTGCATCGAGAACGCCAACGCCGTGCGTTCCGTCAAGGGAGTTATTGGGATTTAAAAGCCCTTTTAGACCAAGACAATACCCCCTTTGAATCCAAACTCGTCACCCTAGCGGGGACAAAAATAGCCACCGGAAGTGATTTCGACGCCAACACCGGGCAAATTATTGAAGGGCGAAATGTGCGGCTGCTGAATGAAGCCGAAGCGCGAGACTTGCAGGCGCGGCTAATGGACAAAACCTGGACGGTGACTGACCTAGAGGAACGCCCCGTCACCCGGAAACCCGCCCCCCCGTTTACCACCTCCACCCTGCAACAGGAAGCCAACCGCAAATTAAGCCTATCGGCGCGAGATACGATGCGGACGGCTCAAAATCTGTATGAACAGGGGTATATTACCTATATGCGGACGGATTCGGTGCATTTATCCGCACAAGCGATCGCGGCAGCCCGGAGTTGCGTCGAACAAATGTATGGTCAGCAATACCTCAGCCCCAAACCGCGTCAGTACAGCACTAAAAGTAAAGCCGCCCAAGAAGCCCACGAAGCGATTCGCCCCGCCGGAAACACGTTCCGTACCCCCAGAGATACTGGACTATCGGGTCGTGAATTGCAACTGTATGAGTTAATTTGGAAGCGCACCGTCGCCACCCAAATGGCAGACTCACGCCAAACCCACATTACGGTAGACTTAGACGTTGAAGATGCCGGATTTCGGTCTACCGGAAAACGTATCGATTTTCCCGGTTATCTGCGGGCGTATGTGGAGGGTTCCGATGATCCTGACGCCGCCTTAGAAGACCAAGAAGTCGTCCTTCCCGCCTTAGCCGTTGGAGATCATCCCGAGTGCAAAAACCTGGAAGCCATCGGTCATGAAACCCAACCCCCAGGGCGCTACACCGAAGCCTCCCTGGTCAAAACCCTAGAAAGTGAAGGAATTGGGCGTCCCAGTACCTACGCCAGCATTATCGGTACAATTATCGATCGCGGCTATGCCCAAATGCAAAAAAAGACCCTCATCCCCACCTTCACCGCCTTCGCCGTCACCAGTTTATTAGAGAAACACTTCCCAGACTTGGTAGACACCAGTTTTACCGCCAAAATGGAACAAACCCTGGACGAAATCTCCACCGGAGAAGCCCAATGGCTACCCTATCTGGAGGAATTTTATCGGGGTGACAACGGCTTAGAAACCCAAGTTCGCGAACGGGAAGACCAAATTGATCCCAATGAAGCCCGGAGTATCGAACTGGAAAATCTGGATGTCAAAGTTCGCATCGGTAAATTTGGTCCCTACATCGAAGCCGAAAATGGCGAGGGTTCCGTTACCGCCTCCATTCCCCAAGACTTGACCCCCTCGGAACTGGATGCAGAACAGGTGGAGGTGATTCTCAAGCAAAAAACCCAAGGACCCGAAAAACTGGGACTACATCCCGAAACAGGCGAACCGATTTATCTGTTAATCGGGAGTTATGGTCCTTATGTGCAACTGGGTGAAGTCTCGGAGGAGAATAAGAAACCGAAGCGGATGTCTTTACCCAAAGGGGTGAACATGGAAGATGTCACTCTAGACATGGCGCTGGGTTTATTATCGCTTCCACGTACCCTGGGCGTTCATCCTGCTACTGGGGGTAAAGTTCAGGCGGGATTAGGACGCTTTGGTCCTTATGTTGTCCATAACCAAGGTAAAGAGGGCAAAGATTATCGTTCCCTGAAAAAAGAGGACGATGTATTGACAATTCCCATGGATCGTGCATTGGAGATATTGTCTCAGCCGAAAAAATCCAAAGGGGGTAGTCGCAGCAAGTCCAAGACTCCTTTAAAGGAATTAGGGGAACATCCGGAGGACAAAGAACCCGTCAATGTCTACGAGGGTCCTTATGGGACTTATGTCAAGCATGGTAAAACCAATGCGGGACTCCCGGAGGATTTATCGGTTGAGGATATTACCCTAGAAAAAGCCTTGGAACTCTTAGCCGCGAAAAAGTCCAGCAGCCGTTCCAAAAAATCAAAATCCTCAAAATCCTCAAAAAGTCGTAAGAGTACAAAAAAATAGGTTGGTGTAGAGACGTAGCATGCTACGTCTCTACCTAGCGTTTAGGTAACAATTGAGTACACCAACTACGGAAGACCAGAAAACCCAATGGCAAACAACACCTCTTTAGAAAAACGTATGGTAGCAGTTGAAGCAGCGATCGCCGAATTGCAGAAACAACTTGCAAATCCTCAACCGACAAATTGGCTACAACAAATTACAGGGTCTTTCAAAGATGAACCTGCCTTTGAGGAGGTACTGGCTTACGGACGAGCAATTCGCCAAGGTGATGAGTCTGTACTAGAAGCACAAGACGAGTTATGAAATATTTATTGGATACAGACCATCTGAGCGTTCTTCAGCGTCAAACAGGGAAGGATTATAGCAACCTTTCGACACAGATGGCTCATCACCCGCTATCGGATTTTGCCGTATCAATTGTCACTTTTCACGAACAAATGCTTGGTTGTCACGCCTATATTAATCGTGAGCGTAGCCTAAATGATGTAGTGAAAGGATATGAGATGATGGCGCGGCTCGTTAATGACTTTAAAGTGTTATCCATCCTACCATTTGATGCGGGTGCAGCTACAACATTTGAGCAATTAAAGTCAAAACGGATTCAACTGGCAAAGATGGATGCAAGAATCGCGGCAATTGCACTATCTCGCGGATTAATTCTCTTAACCCGCAATCATCGAGATTTCGGAAAAGTGGCAGGGTTGGCAATCGAAGATTGGACACTTTAATGCTATTTCAGCATAATATAAAAACATTTGTATTTATTTACTATTCTCGTTTCCCGTTTCCTGTTTCCTGTTTCCTGTTTCCTGTCCCTTTGTCTACCTCCGTTTTATATCTCAAGTAAAATTGTTATATGTCTTCATTTATATACTGACAATAGAATCGACGGATATACTTATATCAGGAAACGCTAGGGGATAAATTCTTCCTCCCGTTAGCGTCGATCGGGAAGCGTATTCTCCATCTTGGGGATCTCGAAATACAATAAGTTGTCTTCTTTTTAGGTTAATGACCCAGTATTCAGAAATACCAACTTGGGCATAAATTTTACGTTTTATCTCTAAGTCTTTCTCTAAACTGGACTCGGAATACTCAATTAACCAAAAAATGTTGTCTGGATAAGGGTGGTGTTCTAGGTATTCACGCCCCAATCGTTGCACAATGGCGATATCGGGTTCAGGTTCAGAGTTGTTTGGGAGTGTTATCGGTTTAGCTAAACGAACCATCGCGCGATCGCTTAACCGCCGCATCAGATATTCCCCAGCTTCACTACTGAAGTAGGCGTGGGGTTCTCCTTCTGGTGACATCTCGATAATTTCTCCTTGGAGTAGTTCCACCCGCCGATCCTCTAAAATCCCCGCCGCAATCATGCGGTGATACTCGTCTATTGTCCATTTTGCTGTGGTGATTGCCATTGCGATCGCGTTTCTGTTGCTTTAAAGATGAAACACTGATTAGGTTTAGGTTTCCTTCAATCTAAATCCCGATGGGTAAAGGATTTGGCATCCTTGCCACTATAACTCGCAACAACCTGACCTTGACCTGTCATTTGATACTTATACGTCACCAATCCCTCCAATCCTACAGGACCACGGGGCGGTAATTTATTTGTACTAATTCCCACTTCTGCGCCAAACCCATACCGGAACCCATCCGCAAACCGAGTCGAACAGTTGTGGAACACATTCGCGCCATCGACTTGATTGAGGAATATCTGGGCAATGTCTGGATCTTCGGTGACAATAACATCGGTATGCCCAGAACCATAATGATTGATATGGTTAATGGCGTCTTCTAAGGAATCGACTATTTTAATCGACAGAATTAAATCATTGTATTCGGTAGACCAATCCGCATCTGTGGCGGCTGAACAATCGATCATTTGGCAAGTCGCTTCATCGCCACGAAGTTCAACCAGCCGTTCTTGCAAAGCTTTTGCAGCCAAGGGAAGGAAACTCGGCGCGATCGCACGATGCACCAGTAGCGTTTCTATCGCGTTACACACCGCCGGATACTGGGTTTTCGCATCAACGGTAATCTCCACCGCTTTTTGCAAGTCAGCCGCGCGATCAATATAACCATGACAGATTCCATCAGCATGACCCAATACCGGAATTCGGGTATTATCTTGAACGAAGCGAACAAAGGAATTTGATCCTCTGGGAATAATTAAATCAATGTAGTCATCCAACTGCAATAGCGCCATCGTCTCCTCTCTGGTGGTTAAGAGTTGCACCACCGCCGGATCAACAGAACTCGTGGATAATCCTTTGTGAATCGCGTTAACAATCGCTTCACAGGATCGAACGGCTTCCTTCCCACCTTTGAGAATCACCCCATTCCCCGATTTGACCGCCAGAGAGGTAATTTGCATCACCGCATCGGGACGTGCTTCAAAGATAACGCCTAAGACTCCCAGGGGACAAGTAACACGCTTGAGAACTAACCCGTCATCAAGTTCCCGATGAAGTTGGATTGCGCCAATGGGATCAGTCAACTTCCCCACATCCCGCACTCCAGCAATGGCGGCGTTCAGTTTTGTCTCATCCAGCTTCAGGCGATTGTAGAGAGGTTTAGGGATACTCTCCGCTTCTGCGGCTTGACAATCTGCGATATTCGCCGCCAAAATATCCGGTGCTGCGGTTTCTAAGGATTTCGCGATCGCTTCAATCGCTTGATTTTTGGTATCAGTGGACATAACCGCCAACTGTCGCGCCGCTTGGCGAGTGGATTGTGCGATCGCGCTGAGGGATTGGGATGGTACTGGAGTCGCTGTCATGGCTGGAGATACAAATACCAACTAAGTCATCTGAAGTCTAGCAAAATCCTGGGCTGGGCGGAAATTGTGATTGATGTCTTTCCCAGAAGCCACAAGTCCCCTATTAAGACAACGCTATAAGTTCTCAATTTTTGTTCGTAATTCCATCAAATCCGGATATTGAGTAATATCAAGTTGAGCAATTGCCCAAGCAAAAAAGTTTTTTAAAGAGATGTATTGAGATTCTTGCTGCTGCATCGCTTTTTGCAGATCTTTGCCATGAAACCAGATCATGTACTGCTTCTGTTGCCAAAATTCGTCTTGGCTAAACTTAGCCTGATAGATACCTAAACTTGCTTCAAATCTGTCTTGGGTGACTTGATCAACAGCCTCTCTAAACGTCTGAATTAATTCTTTTGCTTTAGCTTGACAGCTTTGTAAATCTAAAGAAGCCGGAAGTTTACCACTACCTTTTGTCCACGTTGTTTCAAGCTGCGATCGCGCCACACTCGGCTTCGCTACATCAGCCAATGCCCATCGTACCGCTTGATAATCTTGCAACGTTCTTGCTGACCTATCAATCCATGCTGTAATTGTCTCAATTCCCACTGAATCGCCGTGTCCCCACTTTGATAAAGGATTTTCCGATTTCTCGGCAAATTTAGCTTGCCAATAATTATGAATTAAATCAGCATCTAAAAGATAATTTTCAATACAAGCACGATGAGTTAAAAAACAGCGTTGTCCCAGTTTTAGCAAATTAACCTCTGAGGTTGGCTGAACATCAAAATCTCTATCCCTGAAAATGATGTATCGTTTATTTATTGCTTCATCAGGAAAAAAGTAACCTTGAGCAAAAACTGAAAATGTAAACTTCCCCCCAGCCGACACAATGGTTGGTCGCTGTCCAGGTTTTTCTGCTAAAACGCGCTCTATAAGTTTGATATCTAAACTGGTTTGTTTTCCCTCACAGAAAATAACCTTATCAACGACACTCACAATTACACTCCTAATCGAATAATATGTGCTTCAGGTACTAATTGCTCGACATAATCAGAGTGAGTTGTGATAATGAATTGATTGTTTTTACCCAATTTAGGTAAAGTTCTCAGCAATGCTTGTTGCATTGGCGGATGTAAATGTAATTCCAGTTCATCAATCAAAATGACTGAATTATGAATATTCCAATTTGCAAAGTCCATTAATATGGGAAAAATAGCCCGCTCTCCCCCAGACATTTCTGAAATTTCATACTGGTTTTTGCTATCGTGGAGATAAAACCAAGGTTCACTCAGGATGTCATCAATATTCTCACGAGGAACCGGACCTTCAAAACTACGTTCGGGAAAAACCTTCTGGTAAGCTCGTTCAATTTCAGCATACACATCTTTTTGTCCTGGACGTAGTTGCTTAATTCTACCTGTTTCAACATCTTGGTGGAATTGCCGCCATTTTGATAGGCGATCGCGTAAAATATTTTCAGTTATTTCAAGTTTTTTATCCGTATTTTCAGTGGTTAAACTTGTTGATGTTCTTTGTTCGGTATACCAAAAGACTGTACCCACTTGTTCAAACGCCTGAAACCCTTCAGATCGAAGTAGTTGTTTAGCATAGTCTCGTCCTTTAAATTGGAACAATTGAGCCGCCGTATCTGCTTGGACTCGCTCACCTTGCCATCTCAAAGTTGCTAGATAATCCTCTGCTGGAGGAACGGGGAAATGACAACCCATTGGTTGTAATTTTTGATGGAACTCCTGAACAGCTTGGAGTTCTTGAGATGAAAATTGTACCTTTAGATTTACCTCTGGCTCAAATCGACCCCAGTTATTTCCTAGCAATTCATAATTAAATCCTACCCAATCTAAATCAGTAAGTTTTTGTAATCGCCCAGTTGCTACTCCCAGCGTCGCCGCAATTGCCTGTAAAAGACTGGTTTTTCCCGTACCATTCATGCCAATTAGGACAATAATATCTCGTGCCAAACCCGTTTCAGAATCCGTAAAATCAAAGGTATAATTCCTAATTTTCTTGAAATAATTCAATTCGATAGATTGGACTTTCATGGCAAACTATTTAACTCTTTACGTGTTTACTCACCTGAATCAGTCTCAGTATATAGTTGGGTAATTATATCATTCAGTAGCATAACCTAAAAACACTTGTATTTATTTACTATTCCAGTTTCATATTTTTTGTCCCTTTGTCCACTCAATTAAATAAATGTTTGAACAGCCAAGCGCTCCAAAACATGATATGAAAAGCCACAATTGCCCAAAATACGACTTGGTAAGAATTTTTGCTACTTTTGTGGCGTAGAGTGCGTTGAGCAATGAATGCGCCTAACCATCCACCTGCTAGTTCGCACAAATGTAACGTTTTTTCAGGTATCCTCCATTCTCCTGTTCTAGCACGGGACTTATCCTGAGCATAAAGGACAAAGGTTAACCCACTCATGATCAAATACAGCAGGAGAGGAATTAAATTTGATGTTATTGATGCCAAGTGAACTGAGCCGCCGATAGGAAATAGAGATAAAAACAAAACTTCCCAGACTAATGAAGACGATTGTGTTCTCTTTTTCGATCGCTTTCTTTTAACAGAGGTTTTGGCTAACTGTTTAGAACTATGCTGAGATGCCGTTCCTTCGATGACAGCATGACTAGCACGAAGTTTTCCTTTCTTGCCAATAGTTAATTGATAACGGATAATGTCACCGACTTGGGGACGGCGATTAGGATTCTTTAATCCAGTGATATGCAGAAAAACGTTTTGATCGCCATGATCGGGTTTGATAAAGCCAAACCCTTCTTCGTCTTTCCAAACTGTTAATTGACCTTTATGCGTTTTGGGTTTCATCCATAAAACTCAATGCTAACTATAGAGGCGAATCCAGCGCCTACTACGAACGAACCGCGATCGCGTTTCTTTTTCTGGCTTTATTATAGAGGCGCTGAAACGCCTACTACGAACGGAGCCATCGCCCCCTATATTCAAAAAGTGAATATATAATGAGATCATGAATATAAAAGGGATGACCCGATGGCTACTCGCAACAAAGACGACACGCTGAATCTGACGCTAATCGAAGAATCGATCCTGAATGCGCTGATGTATCGAGAACGCTATGGATTGGAGATTATGAGTGCGATCGCGCAAGCTAGCAACGGTGAACGCACAATTGGCTTCAGTTCCCTTTACCCCACCTTGCGAAAACTGGAAAAGCGGGGTTTCGTTACCTCTCGCTGGGGTGATGAAGCGCCAGAAGAAACCACAGGCGCACGCCGACGTTATTACAAAATTACAGGTTCTGGCTTGCAAGCCTTGGAGAAAAAGCAACAATTCCTCACCGCCTTACAGCATTTGCAACCTGCACTGGGAGAACTCTAATATGATGCACCGAAACCGTCACCGCCGCCGCGTCGTTCCGCAAATAGTACGTTTGATCTGGCGTAGTGTACAACCGATCGCTAAGCTGTCATGCATTTAAATTGGGTATTAGTAGCGAGCAAGATGCTCGCACTACCATCCTTTCGTCATTATTGACATTAAGGTTTAAATGCCGAACAGCTTAAAGCGTTGATTTATCTAACCGTTGAATTTACCGTCTACGTTGCTATCGGTGGACTCGCGATCGCGCTTTTCTGGCTGGGATTACCCAGCTATGTCGCATTAGGATTAAGTATCGGGTTAGTGATCCTCAGCTTCACCGTGAGTTTTCTGGCTTACCGACAACATCGCCGGATCACTAGGCGATCGGTCAAAACCGATGCTTCTGCGACTATTAAAGGGGATGTTCAATTAGCTGACTGGATTGCTCAAACCCTTGCCATAAAAGCACCTCAGGAGTGGGAGGAATACCAAGATTGGCTACATGATATTTTACTGGATCGTCGCCAACGTCTAGATCAGGGTGATCCTTATTGGCGGGTAACGGCTTTAACCTACTGGCGATTAACTGGACTCTGCATTACCGTCAGTTTGATCAAGCTGAGACGACTTGCGATCGCGGCGAGACGAATGCGTTAAGAATTTTCCATGATTGCGATCGTTATGGATGAATGATGCGAAACACCTGTTCCGTGTAGGGGCGACCCGCTTGCACGAATTCAAAACTCCATTCCACTCAATTGGGTCGGATCGCCCTCTACTCAATGAATGTCGAGATCGGTTCGTCCTGATTCGCCAAGGACAAAGGACAAAGGACAAAGGACAAAAAAAAAAGAGAGTCACCTAAGCAACTCTCTAGATTATCAGGGTGCATCTACTAAGCATAATCATAGCCATTGGGGGTGAGGGGTGTCACCCCCTATTTGCAAAAAAGATATTGAGTTTTGTAAAGAAGTGGCAGCATAACCCGTGATCCGTGACCCCTGACCGATGACAATAAAAGCTGTAATGTAGGTAGCGCAAGAGGAGACAGCCATGGAACTGAAGTCAGTTCCCCTAGAGCTTCCGGAAGGGTGTAATATCATTATCGGTCATAGCCACTTCATTAAGACAGTGGAGGACTTGCCGATTCAGAGGAACTCAAAATTGCCTCATCCGTTAAGAGAAATTTTGCCACTAAGCTTAACTCACCCAAGACATAGGATTATCCTCTCCCGTTGAGGACGGGGTAAACAGCATCAACTGGGACAGTGCTGGCTGGGATAAATCTGTGAGTTGTCGCCCAAAAATAAACTCGCTGTAATCAGCTAGATTATCAAGTCCTAGAAGATTGAGCAATATCTCAGCCGCTAACCATACCGTTGTTTTTGCCAGCAATGCTTTCCAGTTTACCGTCATGGATGTGTCCCCCTTTGAATAAAAAAGTGGCAGGTGGTGAACGCCAACGATTTATTGCATCACTAGGATAGGCGGAGACTTGGAGGAACAAACACCGTGATTTTATCCAACTTCAGGGGTTAGTTGAATCAGTATCCGTAGATCTACTGATAAAACAGGTTTCACTAGAGAAATTTAAAGACTATGAATCCACAAAACACAGATATAGCGCTACGCGCTAGGCTTTCTTGCAATAGACAATAGGCAATAGTGAAGAAAAACACTGACTCATCAAGGGATTGAGCGATTTAAATTTTTCTTTTTTTGTCCTAACCTTAGAGCGTAGTGCTATAACTCAACTGTACTTGATACCCTTTGGGCGATATTGGGGGAACTGCATCAGAAATTAGGCGATCGCTTCTTCTATGATTCTTCTAGCAATCGCCATAGCGTTTAGGACGCATCATTTGGTAGAGACGTTGCATGCAACGTCTCTACAACCGTTCGTTTGTCCTAATTGATGTGTCTACTGCTATACAACAAAAAAAAGCCAAACCTTAATTTCCAATAAGATTGGCTTTGGGGGTTAATTAAATTAATTATTGAAACAAATTGCAGGGTTTTAATTATTCTCCTTTGGTTGTGCGGGAGCAATGGCAGCTTTAACATTCACAGACTGAACCCCTTTAATTTCTTTTGCCAAGGGTTCAATTCTCTCAAATTGTTCCTGAGTGGGAACCGTTCCCGATACAATTACAGCACCGTCTTCTGCTTTAATCACTAAAGCACCGGCGGGAAGATTCGCTTCGAGTTTACTGCGAACTTCGCTCTCTAGGTCATCGTCACTTCTACCTTCAGCCGCACCATCATTTAAGGCATTATTGCGCTGCTCCCGGGCGCGAATGTCAGCATTAAGTTGGTTTTGGCGGACTTGACTTTGACCGTCTTCCTGGCTATCTTGAGCCTCATCAGCGTCTGGAATTTCTGCGGGATCTGTAATTGTATTTGGCGCATCTGCACTGGTTTTAGCACCGTCGGCGCAGGCTACGGCGCCAAAGAGCATCACACTAGCCAAGAGAACTGGGGTGAATTTTTTCATGGTTTTTCCTAAGGTTGAAAACAGTAAATAAGGATTAACACCCTTACGTTTTGGTAACTGTTGAGAAAGAACTTCCTGAAACCATCAGGTCGTATAATTCTCAGAACCGGGTTTCTTGATGAAGGGATGAAAAACTATCCTCCTTTAAACATTGAGAAACCCGATTGATGAACGCGCTCACTTGAGAGCCTTTTGCCTTTTGCTGGTATTAGAAGGTTTGATGACGACGGTCAACGATTACGACTTCAGGATCATCACTGATCCGGTTAGTGCCATGAGGTTGCTTAACCTGACCCGTAGTCGAATTATAAATTCCCCAATCCTGCATTCCATGACCACGCAAAATGGTTTCAGCCTGATGAATTTGGGCTTGGGTGCCTTCTACCATGACCAGAAATGCACCTCGGTTGAATCGGTCATGGAATAAGGAATGACGTTGTCCGAGAAAGCCGAAGGCACTATCAAAGCGATCGCGAATGGTAAGATTAGGTATCAAGTTGTGGCGCTGATAGTCCCGCGCAATCACAGATACTTGATTCATCGGAAAATCGGCATCATATAATTCCTGGATTGCTGTATCCATATTAGGGCGACTGGAGAATGTACCAACCGCCCGATGATGGTGTCCTAAAGAGTGGGAAGTATTAGCCATGGAATTACTCCGACGAGAGTGATCAGTATTAAGTCCGTCAAAAATCTGCCAGTCTTGGACACCGTGACGATGCAAGATGGCTTCGGCGCGACGGATTTGATCTTCTTTGTCTTCTAGGATTAGCAAGTATTCACCCTGGTTAAATCGGTTGTGGAAGGCGTGATTACGTTCTCCCAGAAAGTCTAAGGATGTCTGATCAAAGCGATCGCGAACACTTAAACCCGGTATCCAGTTGTGGTGCTTCTTGTCTTGGGTAATCAGAGAAACGTGGTTCAGGGGAAAGCCAGCATTACTCAATTCCCCGAGGGCGGCTTCCAGGTTATGACGCTTCTTAAAAACACCAATGGCATGGTGATGGCAAGTGGTGTCAGCATGAGGACTACAGACAAGAACTTGACCCATCTCAGAGGAGTTGTGATCCGGTGCATCAAAACTCTCCCATTCCCGAACACCATGACGATTCAAGATGGCTTCGGCGCGACGGATTTGGGTGCTTGTACCCTCTAAAATGATCAGGAATTCACCCCGCTTGAATTGGTCATGAAAGAACTGATGACGATCATTGAGAAAACCCAATGATGTCTTATCGAAGCGATCGCGAACATTCAAACCCGGTATCCAGTTATGGTGATCCTGATCACGGGAAATTATGGAAATTTGACTGAGAGGAAAACCCACCTGCTTTAATTCGCGAATGGCAGCATCGGTATGGTGATAGTGGGGAAATACACCAATGGCACGAGAGTGATGGTGATCTAAATGATGATCAAAAGTCTTGGCGGTGACAGGGGGCTTACCAGAGGGCGCCACTTTCGGCGTATCAAAAATATCCCACTCTTGAATCCCGCGATGGTGCAAAATGCGTTCGGCACGTTGGATTTCGGCTTCGGTGCCTTCTACGATGACTAAATAGTCTCCGCGAGAAACTCGCTCATTGTACACTTTGGCTCGGTGTTCCGGAATGCCTAACCCAATGAGTGCGCCAGCTAAACTACCTGCGGCTGCTCCGATAGCTCCACCTGTCAAAGTGGTTGCGATCGCGGTTGCTGTTGCACCGGCTAGTAAAATCGGTCCGACGCCGGGAATGGCTAAGGTACCCAAACCGACTAACAAGCCTGTCAAACCTCCTAATGCACCTCCGGTGACGGCGCCTGTTGTCGCACCTTCGTCAGCTTTGTTACTTACTTTCTTATGTCCATTCGTTCCACCGATCTGATTAGGTCGATGTGAATCCTGTGTGATCACGGAAATTTTATCCATCGGGTAGTGAGAACTTCTCAGGTCTCTCAGTGCCGATTCAGCGTCTTGGCGGTTGGGAAAAGTGCCTATCGCTCGTTTATGGTGTCTTAAAGTCATTTATTTTTCTCCCAGTAGGAAAGTTTTTTCGCCGTTTTCTGGTCTATTCTTCCCATTTAATCTCTGATTTATAGCGACTTACTCTACCTGAGTGAATAACTTTTTGTTTATGTACAATGATAGATGTTTTTTGTTATTGAAAAAGCTTTAATAAAATAGCTTGTCTTAAGGAGTATTTCTTTTTAGCTAAGTACAATTACTAAAAACATAGCATTTTCTTATCCGGAAAGCAACGTGATGAGCTTTCCAGTTTCCAGAATTGTGTCGGGGCTTCGTTGAGCTGTCCGCGTCAGGGTGTTTTTGGCAATAAAACGAGTTAGTTTATTTGAATAATACTTAATTAAAAGCTGAAGGATTTAATCATTCAGCTTATTTCTGGGGATAGAGGTTTAATTTGGACGAACAAGGATAAAGTAATAAACATCAAAAAGAATTTGATTTTAGGAAAACCATGAATATCTTGGCTTGGATTGTTTTGGGTGTACTGGCTGGTGCAATTGCTAAGGCAATTTACCCAGGTCATCAAGGTGGCAACATTATTTCCACTCTATTACTGGGAATAGTCGGTGCTTTTTTAGGTGGAACCTTGGCAACACTTCTAACGACGGGGGAATTAGCCATGACAGCAACATCGTTAAGTATTCCCGGTGTTGTCGTGGCTGTTTTGGGGGCGATTATTGCCATCTTTATTTGGCAACGGTTTGTTCAACGGGGTGTTTCTTAAGTCAGGGAAGAATGTTCCAGACATATCAGGGTGCGTCTGAGAACAGGGGAAGGAATCAACCCAGTTTTTGTGATTCTTGCAGAACTTACGCTGTACTGTTGAATTACTGTTTGTCGGGGTAGGATATCTCCTACCCCAACTCTATGGCGTGTCGGTGCGTCAGTCTAAGATATAGCGCTACGAGGATACGTTAGGACATCAGTTGGACGTGAGGCTTTTGACGAAAAACAGCTCAAGTCTGTCAAAATACTATAACAATTCCCGATCAGTTATACTCATGTCCGCATCTAGCCATAAGAATCAGTCTGCCCCGAATTACACCCAACAGTTACAATACCTCATGCAGCAGGTAGATGTGTCCAGTTTTCGCCAACTGAGTCGCGTCAGTGGTGTGTCTGAACGACAACTGAAACGTCTGCGACAAGGAGAGGTATCGCAAATGCGGGTAGAGACGCTGCTGAAATTATCGCAGGTATTGCAAATATCGGTCGATCAATTGCTAACCTTATTTTCACCCGAATCAATCTCCCCGATGACGCCGCCGCCGCGCGATCGCACTCCATCGAGTTCTGAAATTCCCACACGGCAAAGCCTCGATAACCTCAAGCAGGAATACCACCGACTACAACAGCAATTCGCCGAACAACGCGAAACCCTGCTACAGGAATTTCAGCAATCGAGTGTGCAGGTATTAGAATCATGGTTATTACAGTGGCCCACAGCCGCTTATGCGGTAACTCAGAATGACCAGTTACCCGCTATCCGATTATTGCCCCTAATCAAGCCAGTGGAACAGCTTCTGCAACAATGGGGCATAGACGCGATCGCCTCAGTTGGTGATGAATTGGCTTATGATCCCCAATGGCATCAATTAATGTCGGGAACCGTTCAACCCGGAGAGGTGGTGCGAGTTCGTTATGTTGGCTATCGGCAAGGTGATAAATTATTGTATCGGGCTAAAGTTAGTCCGGTGAATAATGAAGGATAAAATATTTTTTTTAGCCATTGTCACACTCGCTCCCTTGAAAAAAAAGCTACGTTTATGTAAGGGTTTGAGGCTTGTTTACAAAACCTATTACAGTATCCGCAGTAGGAGTAATTCATGAATTCCCCCTACAGCTAGTGGTTTTAATCTTGATAAAGCTTGCCCACATTACAGGCTTCTTCGGTAATCCAAAAGCGAAAATCTAAAATTGAATAGTCTTGTTTTTCCTGTCGGCGGGAACTGCCTCGACATTCAGAACGGGTCAGAAAATTGTGCGGGGAAGGTCGAGGCTCTTTATTACTACTTGCCGTTGTTGAATTCAAGGTTAAATCTCCTGTAGGTTTAAAAATTAGCAGTTTTTGATTTGGTAAAACCACCCATTTACAATTAGCACAAATAGTTGCTTGGTTAGTTGATAAATCGTTAAATGCAGGTATAGCATGACTAGCGGCGGCAAAGGTTAAAGTTGCTAAAATGCTAGTGCTAGCTAGACGAAGTAAGCATTTAGTCATTTATCGACCTAGGGTTAGGTTGCTGATTTTTATTGTCGCATTCTTATTTAAACTAAAATTCGGTTTTATTGAGGAGTTTAAAAGACCCAATTTAGGCGTAGTCATAGTTGACATTAATGATCTAGGGTTTTTGTTCTAAATTTTTAATGTTTTCTGAGAGTTACCTCAATTATCCTGAATTTAACTCAACCGGAAACCGTAGGGACGCACGTCGGTGCATCCGTGTCAACTTAAAGCCACAATTCTTGCCAACTCCCGGTAGATCCCCGACTTCTTCGTTGAAACCCTGATTCTCACCAATGAACTAGATTTGATCGGGTTTCTGCCCATTGCCCATTGCCCAGCGCGTAGCGCTATACTCCCCCATTGGTGTCAACTTAAGGTGAAAGCTCGGTTGAGCAAGGGTGTCGGGTGTCGGGTGTCGGGTGTCGGGATGGAATTGTCTGTTGGAGCCTAAAAAATCTCACACCTACCACCATTCACCTCACCTATTCATCCACAATGT
>NZ_JAVKEA010000088.1:0-72252 GCF_040221695.1 Coleofasciculus sp. E2-BRE-01
TTCATCCACAATGTTTTTTTCAAACAGGTTCCGTTTAATACATAGCTCCCCAACATTGCTCGCTTTCCCCCACACCCCACACCCCATACCCCACACCCAGTATCCTATCGTGGGTAATGTGGCTTAAGTTGACACCCATGGTTTAGGGACTGATATTGATGGTTTTCCTTAGCGTGGCTGCAAAACCCGCCCTGACCAAATGACGAATGACGAATGACAAATAACGACTGACAAATGACAAATAACGACTGACATTAATTTTCAATTAACCGATTTTCTTGCAAATAGGTGCGATCAGTAACTATCATTGTCAATAATCGGGTTTTTTTGAGAGGGTGATTATGCCTCCGTATACAGCCGCTTCGCTGAAAGCTGAACTTAATTCCCGGGGTTGGCGGTTAACGCCGCAGCGAGAAACGATACTCCACGTTTTTCAAAATCTTCCCCGAGGGAACCATCTCAGCGCTGAGGAACTCTTCCATTTGCTGGACAAGCGGGGAGAACCTATCAGCCTGTCTACAATTTATCGCAGCGTCAAGTTGATGGCTCGCATGGGTATCCTGCGAGAATTGGAGTTAGCCGAAGGACACAAACACTATGAACTGAATCAACCGTTCCCCAATCATCACCATCATCTAGTTTGCATTCAGTGCAACCAGACGATTGAATTTAAGAATGATTCGATACTAAAACAGGCAATGAAACAGGTGGACAAGGAAGGCTTCCAGCTCATTGACTGTCAGCTTACCATACACAGCATTTGCCCCGAAGCCCTCCGTATGGGATGGCCCTCCGCACTTCCCAGTAATTGGCGCTGCACGCGAGCGATCGTGGCAGAAGATCCCCAGGAGGTAGACAATTAGCTTAAACACGTCCTCATGAATTTGTCCAATGGTTGAACCAAGGACAGCCAAGCGGTGATATTCGGTGAGTAAAACTTCAATATATTGTGATTTTCATCACTGACAACGGTTGAGTGGTAGCTAAAATTGCACGGATTTAGCTGTTTTCGCCAGATAATCTAGGGATTTGTTAATTTCATTCCCCCTAACCCCTAAATTGTTAGATACTTTAGACTATCAAACAGACGAATAATATCCAGTAGCGATTTAAAGAAGATTACGGCGGTATGCATATCAGCGAAATTACCCATCCGAACCAGCTACACGGTTTGTCGATCCGTCAACTGGAGGAAATTGCCCGTCAAATTCGGGAACGGCATCTGCAAACAGTAGCCAAAAGCGGTGGTCATTTAGGTCCAGGGTTAGGGGTTGTCGAACTGACGTTGGGATTATATCAGACACTCGATTTAGATCGGGATAAGGTGATTTGGGATGTCGGTCACCAAGCCTATCCCCATAAGATGATTACGGGACGCTATAATCACTTCCACACCCTACGGCAAAAGGACGGGGTGGCTGGTTACTTAAAGCGTTGCGAGAATAAGTTTGATCACTTCGGTGCGGGTCATGCGTCTACCAGTATTTCAGCCGCCCTGGGAATGGCGCTGGCGCGTGATGCGAAAGAAGAAAACTTCAAGACAGTAGCGGTGATTGGTGATGGGGCATTAACCGGAGGTATGGCATTAGAAGCGATTAACCATGCTGGACATTTACCCCATACCCGGCTGTTGGTGGTACTTAATGATAATGAAATGTCCATTTCGCCCAACGTGGGCGCGATTTCCCGCTCTTTGAACCGGGTACGCCTGAGTAAGCCGATGCAGTTCCTGGCGGATAATTTAGAGGAACAGTTTAAGCATTTTCCCTTGTTTGGGGAATCCTTGACTCCCGAATTACAACGGGTGAAAGAGGGGATGAAGCGGTTAGCGGTTCCCAAAGTTGGGGCGGTGTTGGAAGAACTGGGCTTCACCTACATGGGACCAGTAGATGGTCATAATTTAGAAGACTTGATTACCACGTTCAAAGCCGCACATACCTATTCCGGTCCCGTCTTGGTGCATGTGGTAACAACCAAAGGTAAGGGTTATGCGATCGCAGAACAAGACCAAGTCGGTTATCATGCCCAAAGTCCCTTTGATTTAACCACCGGGAAAGCGATTCCCTCTAGCAAACCTAAACCCCCCGGCTATTCCAAAGTCTTTGCCCACACCTTGGTTAAATTAGCCGAAAACAATCCCAAAATCATCGGCATTACCGCAGCCATGGCGACGGGAACCGGGTTGACTAAACTCCAGGAAAAACTGCCCAAACAATACATCGATGTGGGAATTGCCGAACAGCACGCTGTTACCCTAGCCGCAGGGCTGGCTTGCGAAGGAATGCGACCTGTAGCCGCAATTTACTCCACCTTCCTGCAACGGGCGTATGACCAGATCATTCACGATGTCTGTATCCAAAACCTACCCGTGTTCTTCTGCTTAGATCGCGCCGGGATTGTTGGTGCTGATGGTCCGACGCACCAAGGGATGTATGATATTGCCTATCTGCGCTGCATTCCCAACATGGTGGTTATGGCACCCAAGGATGAAGCGGAACTGCAACGGATGCTGGTAACGGGTGTGAATTATACCGATGGACCGATTGCCATGCGGTATCCACGGGGGAATGGGTATGGCGTTCCCTTAATGGAAGAAGGATGGGATGGGCTACCCATCGGTAAAGGCGAAATTCTCCGCAATGGCGATGATATCCTGCTGATTGGCTACGGTTCGATGGTGTATCCCACGATGCAAACGGCGGAAATTTTGAGCGAACACGGAATTGAAGCCACTGTGGTTAATGCCCGTTTTGTCAAGCCCCTGGATACGGAGTTGATTTTGCCCCTAGCCCAGCGCATTGGCAAGGTTGTCACCTTAGAAGAAGGGTGCTTGATGGGCGGTTTTGGCTCAGCCGTGGCGGAAGCGTTATCGGACAATAATGTTTTGGTGCCAGTGAAGCGGTTTGGTGTCCCGGATAAGTTAGTCGATCATGCTAAACCTGATCAGTCAAAAGCCGATTTAGGGTTAACGCCGTCTCAAATGGCGGAACAAGTGCGCGAAGCGTTCTTTAAAAAACAGCCGTCGGTGGTGAGTTAATGTCCAATCGTGTAGAGACGTAGTATGCTACGTCTCTACGGGTACTGTTTCCAGCAGAAACGCTTGCACTTTTCCTAATTGTTGTTTTAAGGAATCCAGCCGCTCATTTGCTTTGACTAAGGTTTTTTCCCGCGCCTGTTGTTCTAATTGGGCGGCGATTTGGGGAATGAGTCGCACACCAATATTTGCACTCGTACCCTTGAGCCGATGCGCTTGTTGCTCAAGCATCTGGAAATCTTCCATCTGGAGAGCGTGATACATTTGTTCAAGTCCCGGTTGAGCATGTTTGACAAAGGCTTGTACCAGTTGCTTTTGCAAGGCGATTTGACCTCTGGAAATTTCCTGTAGGCGTTTTGGATCGAATAATGTGTGATCAAGGTAGAAGCCTGTAGACGCCAAATGACTCTCTCCCCCAGCTTCCAGACGTTCCACCGGAACGTCTCTACAAGTATCCCCAGACTTTGCCCAACGTTCAATCATTGCCTGTAAGGTATCTTGATCAAAGGGTTTACTGAGAAAGTCATCCATCCCCACCGCCAAACATTTTTCGCGATCGCTCTCTAAGGCACTCGCTGTTAAAGCAATGACAATCGTATGACGATTTGACCCGTCTTGGCGTCGTAATTCACGAGTCGCATCATAACCATCCAACACAGGCATCTGACAATCCATAAACACGATATCGTAAGATTGGGCTTGTAATTTCGCCAAAGCCTCTGACCCGTTACTGGCGCACTCAGCCTTATACCCTAGCATTTGCAACTGGTTCAGAATCACCGTTTGATTTATAGGATGATCTTCAACCAGTAAAATTTTCAAGTTGGATGAATCATT
Organism: Coleofasciculus sp. E2-BRE-01; assembly: GCF_040221695.1. Lineage (NCBI taxonomy): Bacteria > Bacillati > Cyanobacteriota > Cyanophyceae > Coleofasciculales > Coleofasciculaceae > Coleofasciculus > Coleofasciculus sp. E2-BRE-01. Next base: position 3,872 of record NZ_JAVKEA010000088.1, read on the forward strand.
AAGATGAGTGGGTTGATGGATAGTGGCTTGCCAAGTCTCCAGATCTGCCTCAGGCGTCACCGCAGCCAATAAACTCTCCCATAGCTGTGACGCTTTCATCGGTTTAATCAGATACCCCAAAATATCCATCGATTCCAACTCTTGCACCGTATCAAGCTGATGCATTGTTGTCATCACAATCAATTTAGTGGACGCCAAACTGGGATTACAGCGAATCATCGGCACAATCGACTCACCCTGACTTCCAGGGAGTTGCAAATCCAGAATCGCCACATCATAGGGATGGCATCGTGTCACCGCATTCCGTAAAGCGTCCATGGTACTGGTACTATCCGTGGCTTCATCAATCTGTATCCCCCAGGCTTCGAGATGCGATCGCACGGTTTGGCGAGTTGTGGCATTTTCTGCGGTGACTAAGAGTTTGAGTTGGCGTACTGCTAAGGGAACGGCTTGGGCGGGCGGTAAGGGTTGTGTCTTAACGGGTACAGTAAACCAAAATGTTGATCCTTTACCCACCTCACTCTCAACCCCAATTTTACCCCCCAGCAACTCAACCAATTGCTGACAAATCACCAATCCCAAACCCGTTCCCCCATAGCGCCGTGTTGTTGAAGCCTCGACTTGGGAAAATGCTTGAAACAACTTGGATTGATCCGCCGAGTTAATGCCAATTCCGGTATCGGTGACGGAAAATCGCAAGGTAATTGAAGATTGAGATAAAGTATCTGTGGGTTGATGCCCACTGACCGCTACCCGCACCACCACTTCCCCTGCATCGGTAAACTTAATCGCATTACCGACCAAATTCAATAGAATCTGACGTAAACGTCCCGGATCACTCTGTAACTGTCGAGGAACATTGGGTTCAACCAAGATAGCTAATTCTAACCCCTTTGCCTCTGCCTGTACTGCTAAAACATCAATCACAGAATCCAGGCAACGTTCTAAACTAAAGTCAATCTGCTCCAAAAGCATTTTCCCGGCTTCGAGTTTAGAAACATCAAGAATATCATTAATTACAGTGAGCAGATGTTTAGCACAGCTTTCGATCGTGCGAGTGTAATTAAGCTGTTGAGGGTTCAGATTCGTTTGCAATAGTAACCCCATCATCCCTAAAACCCCATTAATCGGGGTGCGGATTTCGTGACTCATATTTGCCAGAAATTTAGACTTGAGCCGCGCCGTTGCTAAAGCCGCTTCTCGCGCTTCTACTAACTCATTAATCGGAAAACAGGCAAGTACAATTCCGCCAACATCCCCAGTTGAGGTATACCAGGGATGAATCGCCCAATGTTCATAAATTGTCGTACCATCAGCCCGTTGCCAGACAGCTTCACTCTTGGTAATAATCTCTCCCTGTAACGCCCGTTGATGAGCGTCTCGCCACGGTTCGGGTAGGTCCGGGAATATATCATAGTGACACCGATTGATCAGGGATTGTTCGTCTAAGCCATAAACAGTGAGCCACTGTTGAGAATGAGCCAGATAGCGCATTTGCCGATCAAACATTGCCATCGCTACGGGTGCAACGGTAATAATTTGTCGGAGTTGTTGGCGTTCTTGTTCTAAATTCTGATTGAGTTGCTGTAACTGGGTGGTTCGTTCTTCAACGCGATGTTCTAATTCCAGATTGGCTTGCTTCAGTGCAGTTTCCGCTTGCTTACGACTGGTAATATCTAGAGCCAAAGATAAAATTGAGACTAAATTATCGTCATCATCGCGAAGTGCCGAATTGTACCATTCGCAATCAATGATTGAACCCTCTTTGGTGTAGTTACGATTACAAAAAATACAGCGAGACGTACTACTATCAAGTAGATTCGTCATCACCACATCAACGGCATCCCTATCTTCAGTAAATACCAGTTGTAACTCATCAATCTGCCGACCTAGGACTTCCTCAGCCTTCCAGCCAAAGATTTGTTCAGCCTGTTGTGACCAGCGTTGCACTTGATAGTTACTATCCCATTCAATTACCGCCAAGGGAGAATTTTCTACGTGAAACGTGAGACGTTGTAGAGTATGCTGTAATTCAGTTTCTGCTGTTTTGCGTTCTCTGATTTCTTGTTCGAGTTGAGCCGGACTGGGTAATGCTAGGGCTTTGGGGATTAATTGCACTAGCAGGAAAGCTGTAGCCAGGGAAACGATCGCGGTGATTGCTTTGATGAGTCCACTAAGCCAGTAATCGGGATGCCATAGCGTCCACACGTCCATAATATGGGTCGTACCACAGGCTAAGATAAAGGCACTAAACAACCAGAATATCCAGTCAAAGGGCAAATCCTGTCGCTTGTGGACGAAGTAAACTAAGGTTACTGGAATCGAATAGTAAGCCAGTGCGGTTAACGAATCGGACAATAGATGAAGCCATACCAGTCCTGGTTGCCAAAGATAACAATGTCCATGGGGAATATAGTTTGCCAAGACTGTCCACATATTAACCCTCCCTCCTGGGTGTTGTGACGCTGGGTATTTCACGTTCATTGTTCATGGCAATGAACAACGGGTGATGAACTATTAATAATTGATATAGCAGATCGCGCTGGTCTATTTACAAGTCAAAAGGCTGAAGAACTGCTAAAAGCCCTATATAATCAGTATTTTTCCCCCCTATTGTCTATGACACACCGAGCGAAGTCGAGGTGTTACCTATTGCCCAGCGCGAAGCGCTGTAACTGCTTACGCGAAACGTTTCACTCGTTGTTCTCTAACTAACGTCAGACTTACCCAAGAGGCGCGATCGCTATAGCGGCGAATCATTCGTTGGCGCAGGTTGGGTTCGATTAACCAACCCACTTCAAGGACAAAACTGTGACCAGATTTAATCGTTAATGGACAATTAGAAGACGCGCCATCGGGAAGCAGTACCACCTGAACGGGTAATGAACCGTCCTGGAAATAGAGCATCGCTCCGTCGATTCTAGCACTGGAGGTTAGGGTCTGAACGGATTCACCGACGCCAAAGGTTAGCTGTTGAACGAGGCGGTTACTATCTGGGCGTTCAATCGTAAGTTTAGTGGAATAGGTATCCGGCGATCGCAAATCGGGATATAGGGTGATGGCTTCACCTTGCCATTCTCCCAGTAATTGATCAACGGTTAGGGGGGGACGTTCTGGGGTATCGGTTCCGGCGCGTTTTTCCCGAATTAAGGTTAACTGAGACAGTTGAGCCTCTTTATTGTAGAGTTGCACTAACCGCAGGCGACGATTTCCGGCAATTAAGCCCAATTCAGCGCCAAATTCGGAAAAAGGACCCCACTGCATTGAGCCTTGAGAAAATGCTCCGGTCTCAAAAAATAGCACACTTCTGGCTAAGGTACTGTATTCTAAGACCGTTTCTTCTACAGCGCGATCGCGGGGATAGCGACGAATCACTTGGCGCACTGTTTTATTTTGATTAAGTCCCTCCAAGCTGACAACCGTTGGAGTATCCGTCAACGCTTCTCCTTGCGGCGAGAAGCGGGTAAACGAACCTTGCCATTCGCCTAGATTTTGTAGTAAACAGTCCCATTGCGATCGCATTATTTTTCCTGTTCCCTGTTCCCTGTTCCCTGTTCCCCTTATTAACTCGACGCACTGGTATAAAACCGGAGGGCAAACCGCCAAAAGATACCGGACACTACCAGTAATCCTAACGCCAGAATCGCCGCACCCACCACCCAGACGAACTCACCGCGACCTAAAATCACCTCTGCGGGTATCGTGGTTAAGAACGCCACAGGGACAACAAAAGTAAAGAAAAATCGATAAACGGTGGGATAAGCCACCATCGGAAAACGCCCTGCTTCCAACAACCCGCGCAGCACTTCAGTCACATTATAAATTTTGACAAACCAAATACTCGTGGCTCCCAGTATAAACCAGAGGCTGTAAAGACTGATCAGACCAAACCCCAGGGGAACAGCACCCAAAAGGTAATCAACCCCACTAAGGTTAAGGCGTTCACCTGCATAAGCTAGGAGGATTCCAGCAAAAATTAAATCGGGCAATCCCCAAGGCGATAGGGTGCGAGATGATAGCCAAAACTGGGAACTAATCGGCTTAAGTAAGATAAAGTCGAGCGTACCCTGTTGGACATGCTGGACAATGCGATTGAGATTAGGACTTAGCAGCGTCGCCGCAAATCCTTGGAGAAGGGTAAAAATCCCCAGAATCACCAAAGCCTCTTCCCAACTCCAACCCTGAAAGGTGTAGCCGGTGCGATAAAACAAAAATAACCCAAATAAACTGCCCACTAAGTTTCCGAGACTGCTTAAGGCAGCAATCAGAAAGTTGAGGCGATACTCGAGTTCAGCGGCGAGAGCAGTCCTCCAGAACAACTGGAGTACGTTCAGATATCGTTTCATCTTGAGTGACATCCTCCCACACCAAATCATAGATCATGGTGTGGGCTTCCAACATCGCTGTTAGACATTGCTGCCCTGCGCCACTTATCTAGACTAAAAGCCCCCGACAGCCCGACTTGACAGCCAATTTCTTTCCCCCAGAGTCCCTGGGTACTTAGTTGCTCATAACCTCGGTTACAGATTTCTTGCGCTGAAGCTATATCCCTATCAACTTCATATTTGCATTCCGGGCAACTATGCCATCTATCAGACAGTTCTTTTGGGACTTCAATGCGGCAGTTTGGACAAGTCTGAGATGTGCCTCTGTGGTCAACTTCAGCAACATAAACACCGCGTTGCTTGCCCACATAATAAAGAATATCTCTAAACTGACCAAAACCGGCGTCAACTGTATGTTTGCCTAGAAACCCTTTCGCCATAGTTCGGAAATCAATATCCTCTAAGAAGATAGTTCCCGCCATGTCGCAGAGTTTATGAGCCAATTTGTACTGATAGTCTTTTCGCTTGAATGCAATATGATTATGCAATCGTTCTACTTTGCGTCTGGCTTTTTCATAGTTCTTAGAACGCTTCTTTTTCTTAGATAACCTGCGTTGTAGCACTTTCAGCCTACGATGCATATCCTTGAAAAACTTGCGTCCTGGTTCTACAAAGCCGTCACTGGTAGCCAAATAACTATTCAATCCAACATCAACCCCAATGAAATGACCATGAGGTACGGTATCAGGAAGAGAAATATCAGATTGAATGCTTATGACTACAAACCAACCTACCGCTTTTTTAATTACCCTAACTTGTTTAACAACAAAACCATCGGGGATTGGTCGATGCAAATTAATCTGAACTTTCCCAAGCTTAGGTAATTTAATCTGCCATCCGGTTATAGGATTTGTCTTGAATTGAGGGAAAAGTATCGATTTCTTATGTCCATACTTTTTGAACCTTGGAAATCCATAACCCCGATTTCGGAAAAAATCCCAAGCATCATGTAATCGTCTGATGGTTGTTTGCAATACCTGAGAAGGTACTACCTTTAGTCTTGGGTAATCCTTTTTAGCTTTGGGTAAATTGTTCTGTTGTTGCTGATACCCTGGAAAAGGATAATCAGCAGCTATTATGTATTCTGATTCTAAACTACACCTATCTATTGGACACTTCCTTGAAGCAATCCAATCTTTTAGCTCCCTAAGAGCATAATTATAAACACCTCTACAAGTTTCGAGCCACTCGTTCAGTGATTCGACTTGTTCGGCATCAGGATAGATTCGATAAGTGTAATTTAGATTCAGCATATATTGATTATAACTTAGTCTACTGTAAATAACAAGTTATAGTAAACGCTTATTTTGAGAGTATTTTGGGGGAATCCATGTTGTTACTGAGCTTGTCGAAGTATCCCAACGCGCTCATCAAAGATTACAGCGTGGGACTTATAGCTCCCCCAAACCCCCTCACAAGGTTAAGATAGCAGAAATCACCGCTTAGGTTGGCGGTTAGGCAGAGCAAAATTGTGACAAAATGTCAATTAAACCATGAGGATCTCCCATGAGAAAAATTTTAGTGATTGAAGACGAAAGCTTAATCCGGGATAATCTCTTAGAACTGCTGGAAATGGAAGGATTTGATGCCATCGGAGCAGACAATGGTCAGGCTGGGGTGGAAATAGCCAAAGAGTTTCATCCGGATGTAATTTTGTGTGATGTGATGATGCCTAAATTGGATGGTTATGGCGTTTTAGAAGCATTGCGTCAAGATCCTAGCACGGCTGAAACTAAATTTGTCTTTCTTACAGCCAGTGCCGATCAAATTAATCTGATGAAAATTAGAGGGTTAGGTATTGATCATATTCTCAAACCCTTTAATGTGGACAAATTCTTGACATTGCTGGAACATCAAAATGGTTAAATGACGTAGCCAAAACAGCCGCCAATGCAGAACGCCTAACTGAGATAATTCATGACTGGATCGATTGTGGCGTTCAGACCTACTATTTGCTAGTCCTTGCCTTCCTTGTCCTATCTACATACGCCGATCAACCGCAACTGAGTGAAATTCCCCAAGAAGCTAGCTTTCCCATCAAAATGCAACCATTGGCGCAAACGACGCCTTGGCGTTCATAATGTCAATAGAGTTCAAGGAATTTTTTGTGTCTCAAAAACGCAGGGTTTGGGTTATAGTCGTGCTAGTGTTAGCTGTGCTGGCATTTGTTGGTATATCGACGATTCCGCTGTTGAGGAGTGTTGTAGAGAGCAATCAGCCGTCTGCTGTTAGCACACCCAATGCCCAACCCAGCCTATCCACTGAACAGCAAGAGCAACTTGAAGAACAAGCGAAAGGGTACGAACTGGTTTTACAGCGAGAACCGGAAAATCAAACCGCGTTGCGGGGACTATTAGAGACAAAACTACAGTTAAGGGATATTGAAGGCGCGATCGCACCGTTGGAAACCTTAGCTGAACTGAATCCCGACCAACCCGAATATGGGGTGTTGCTAGCTCAGGCAAAAGAACAAACTGGCGATCGCGAAGGTGCATCCCAAGCTTACCGTCAGATTTTAGCCTCACAGCCCGGAGATATCAATGCCTTAAAAGGATTAGCCGCCCTGTATATTCAGCAAAACCGTCCAGAAGCGGCGATTGGTTTATTGCAAGAGACAATTAAAAACGCTGGACAACAGAATCAGACTCAACCGGGTAGAGTGGATGTGAGTTCTGTCAAATTGTTGTTAGGAGAAGTCTACCTGAGTCAACAGCGGTTTACCGAAGCCCTCACCATTTATGATGAACTGATCGAAGAAAACCCCCAAGATTTTCGCCCGGTATTGGCTAAAGCCCTAATTCTGCGCCAACAAGGGAAAACCGAAGAAGCCAAGCCTCTATTTACCACTGCGGTTTCTCTCGCACCACAGGAGTACAAAGATCAAGTCAAGCAACTTGCCACATTAAGCGAACAGCCGACACCTGCACCAACCGCATCCCCTGATAATAACGAGACACCTGATTTTCCCGAACCGCTTCCGGAAGGGGAAGAAAATCCTTAACAGTAAGGTTTGGGTTCCCAAACCCCTACATTGGTTGCTATTTCAACTACGATAGCTTTAACGGAGGCTTTTCGGTGGCAGGTATCAGACAATGGTGCGATTAAAACGGTGGCAGTGGATCGTATTGGCAATGCCGATCGCGTCCATCATTATCTTCTTACTCTTATCTGCGGGTTGGCAAATCCACGAGTGGGGAATTAATTGGATCTGGGGTATCTTTATCCTGATCTTCGCAGGTTGGCGTTGGCTGCTAGTAAAATGGACACGGACAACCGTCGATCAGGTAGAAGCAGCGGTAGCTGAAGTTAGCGATCAACTCGACGCTACCACAGAGGAAACAACTGCCTTACCCGCCACAGATGAGGCGACTCGAAACGCCGAAGCCGCCCTGCAAACGTTGCTGAAAAAAGCACAGGATGATCCGCCCATCTGGGAAGACTGGCAAACCTTTTGGCAACGATGTCAGGAACTTGTTGTCGCCATCGCCCATATCTATCAGCCGGAGGCGAAATATCCCTTACTTAATATCTATATTCCCCAAGCTTATGGGCTGATTCGGGGGACAGTGGATGACTTAGATCAGTGGATGCAGAAGTTATCACCAGCGTTGAGTCAGGTGACAGTGGGACAGGGATTGCAAGCCTACGAAGTGTACCAGAAACTTGAACCCTCCGCCCGCAAACTCTGGCAAGCGTGGAGTTGGGCGCAGTGGGTAGTCAATCCGGTGGCGGCGCTAGCCAAACAAGCGAGTAAGCGTTCGAGTAACCAAGCTACCCAGCAACTGTTGATGAATTTGGCACAGATGCTGCGCGAAGCGGCGTTAAAGAATTTATCTCGACAAGCGATCGCGCTTTATAGTGGAAGTACCCCACCGGGTTCAGCTACCGTCTCCCCACCCAAACCGCAACTCCCCCAGGTAAAAACCAAAACCCTGCGCGATATCCTCGAACAAGCTGAACCGATAGAAGCGGTTGAACAAAAGCCCGTGAGTATTTTGCTGGTGGGGCGTACTGGATCGGGTAAAAGTAGTCTAATTAATACATTATTTCAGGCAGAACGAGCCGAAGTCGATGTCTTACCCAGTACCGATCGCATCCAGAATTACCACTGGCACACTCCAACTGGAGAAACCCTGACGCTGTGGGATACGCCGGGATATGAACAAGTCAACCGATCCGATTTGCGGGACTTGGTACTCGATTATGCCACGAACGCCGATTTACTGCTACTGGTAACCCCCGCCCTCGATCCAGCGCTACATGTTGATGCGGAGTTTCTCAAGGAAATCCAAGCAGATATTGAAGACTTACCTGCCATTACAATCGTCACCCAAGTCGATCGCCTGCGCCCGATCCGAGAATGGCAACCCCCTTATGATTGGCAATGGGGTGAACGTACCAAAGAAAAAGCGATTCGGGAAGCGACAGAATATCGCGCCGAAAGTTTAGGGGAATGGTGCGATCAGGTTTTACCTGTGGTGACGGCGGATTGGAAAACTGGGCGTACCCCTTGGAATATCGAGGCGCTATCCTTAGCATTAGTTGACGCGATCGCACCTGCCAAACAACTGCGTCTTGCCCGCTTTTTGCGAAACCGAGAAACCCGTACAGCGGAAGCCGCTAAGATTATTGACCACTATACGTTTCAGATGGCAACGACTCAGGGGTTGGCAGCGTTTCTGAAAAGTCCTGTGCTACAGTTTGTATCCACAGTAACAACCGGATCTCCCACGTTAGCCTTTGCCCTCGCTGAACAAATTCCCGTCGAACAGTTACCCGTAGTCATTGGCAAATTACAGATGGCGTATGACTTATTCTCCCTGCTGAGTGCAGAGGATACTCAGATGCAATTCGACTTGCGATCGCTGTGGTCATTATTGCTGGACAATTCATCTTCACCTGATCGCAATGCGTGGGCATTTGGTCACGCTTTGGTAGAATATTGGACACAGAATATGAGTGTTGAACAATTACGCCAGAAGTTTAAGTTTTATCTGAACCAGCAACTGGACTTTGAAGAAAAGGAAACAGCGTAAGTATTTAACCGTAATATGGTATGAATTAGGAAATATCCCGGTCAAACACTGTTGTACCACTAACATCAAGACGCGATCGCACGATGCCTACCTCTAGTCACCCCCTCGGAAAACCTGAATTTCGTCGCGAACATCGCTTAGGACTCGTCGTGTATGGTGGTGTTTCTCTCGCCATCTATATGAATGGCATCTGCCGCGAATTCTATAATGCGGTACGGGGTCGAGGTATCTATAAACTGATTAAAGCCCTAACGGATGCGGATATTGTTGTTGATATTCTATCCGGAACGTCAGCCGGCGGAATTAATGGTGTGTTACTGAGTTACGCCCTTGCCAATAGCACCAAAGACACAGTTGTTGACTTTAAAGAATTTGGGCAAATTTGGCGTGAGAGTGGGAATATCCGCGAACTAATGCATCATCCCTCAACCCAAGAAACCCAACGGGAGTCGGTTTTGGATGGTGCAGACTATTATCAAACTGCCCTAGCCGAAGCCTTTGAAAAAGGCATTTATAATCGCACGGATGCGCCAGATGGGGAGTGGGTATCTGAGTTGAATGAACTCGATTTATTTGTCACAGGAACTGACATCCTGGGACGAATTTACCAGCTATTTGATGATACAGGTCGAGTCATTGAAGTCAAAAATCACCGCCAGATTTTTCACCTCAAGCATCGTCAGGGACGTCACGAACCCTTTAATCCGGATAGTGACCCAGCGGATTTAAATCGAACGCCAGAACAAACTTATCAATCCCTGGCAAAACTTTGCCGAATTACCTCATGCTTTCCCGTGGCATTTCCAGCGGTTAATGTTGGCTTAAATAACGATGCCAATGACATTGATCAGCGTCTGATTCGATGGGGACAATTGGAAAGCCGTGACTTACCAGAACAACGACCGCCAGATGGTTATCAACTCCATTTTATTGATGGTGGAGTGTTGGATAATCGCCCCTTTAGTTACACAATTAAAGATATCTATTTTCGCACCGCTAACCGTCCTGTCGATCGCAAGCTGATTTATATTGATCCCAATCCCGATCGCTTCTTGGCAAATCCTAACTTTAATTCCATGGCGAAGCCTAGCACCTGGGACGTGCTTCAGGATGCGTTAGTTGGACTCCCGACGTATGAAAGCATTAGCAACGATTTGGAGTTAATCCAAGCCCAAAACGATAAAATCAGCCGCTATAACAGCATACTCGCTAGTGTGGAAGCACCCGATCCATCAACTCCTAGTATTTCCCACAAAATTACCGTCAATGAAGAGATTTACCTCCGCAGCCGCCTGATTGGTTTGCGCGATCGCATTCTCCCCCTGATTTTACGCATGGATCGACAGCAAACCATGGCTTCAGGGACAGATAAAAAAGTCATTTTAGATAAAACAGGACAACAGTTAATTGCGGGTATCATCAGCCCAACCAACAGTCAAGATAAAGATATAATTCTTCAACAAGCTAGTCAGCATATTCGTAATCTGGATATAGACTATGCGTTGAGGAAGCATTTCTACATTATTGATAAGCTATTTCAGCAGCTTGAGAAAACAACCGAAATCGCTGAATATAATAAGCAGCGATTACTCGTCAGTCGGTTAAATCGACAACTTAAACTGCTAGAAGTAATCCGCTTTACCTTAGATACATTACTCAGTCATCCGCAGGTTAGTGAATCTTTCTACAGTTTACTGGAGCAAAATTTAGAAAATTCTGATCCGGAATTTCAACAGCAGTGGCGCAAGCAGGTTTATGATCGTCTCTTGCGTTTGCACCGCTTTTTCTTTGATGCGGATGGTTTAAATGACCTGTCTCCATCAGGCTTAGATCAAAATCGCCTGGAGTTCGTTCCCGCCAACTTTTTTAAGACATTGCCCACCGCTGCGGAACAGTTAGGAGTAGCATTAAATCAGCTTCAAGAAAAACAGATTAACTGGTTACCGCAAAAACAGATTTCTAGTATTATTGCCCAATTCCAGCAAAAAATTCGCCAACTTGATGATGATCCATCACTGCTAAACCGTATTTGGTCGGATCAAAAATACAAGGATAGCGATCCAGAAAACTGTAGTCAACTGTTTTGCTCCATTCTTCATCAAATTAATCAGGCATCAGAACGGTTAATTCAAACCAGTAAACTCAACGATTCTGAGGATATTATTAATCGTTACCAACAGTTTTGTGACTTAGATCGGGTACTCTATCCCTTTGAATATTTAACCAATCTTTCTGAAAAAGATATAATTGAAACAATTCGCTTTAGTCCCGATGATGCTCAGCTAGGGTTAGGGAAGGGAAAAACATTAGATGATAAATTGGCTGGGGATACCTTACAAGCTTTTGGCGGATTTTTCAAAAAATCCTGGCGTTCCAATGATATGTTGTGGGGGCGATTAGATGGACTCAATCGTCTTGTTGAAGCCTTAGTGACTCGTGAATCATTGCAAAACTTTTCAATTTTTTTGGCGCGACAAACCCAAGAACAAGGATGTACAGAAGATGAATACTTAGAACAACTGGTTCAAGACTGTTTCCCCGATACCACAACCAACACTCGTCAGAAACTCAAATCCCATCTTCACTTATTAGCTGATCCAAATCTGTCTGATGCAGCGATGCATATTATTTTAGACGATCTGGTTTTAGAAGGTCATCGCTCAATTTTAATGACCGACTTAGAAACAGTGATTGAAGATGAAATCAGCGAACAACTAACCTGGAATCGCCAACGGGTTAAACCCACTGATCCTGATGATATGGAACGATTACTGGCTCAACTCGGTGATCAACCACCTAGCTATCAACCCGTTCCAGGTTATTTTGAGAAAACGGTGAATACTCTAGCGGCAGCAAAATTAGCCAAAGATGCTATTGGTAGGTTCTCTCCCCAAGCCAAAGAAGACTTCTTTCGCAATCAATACCGGATTGGTAAAGAAACCATTTTAAAAGATATTCCCGGAATTGTGCTGGCAAATCTTGCTACTCGTGCGGCTTTAATCCTGCGAGATATTATGATTACGACTCTAGGAAAACACCGTGCCAAGAAACTTCAAGGGCTTTTAAGTTATCAATTTGTGAATAAGTCATTACAACTTGTCTATTGGTGGTTACAATTGAAAAGTCCCACCGCGTTTCAGAGTCGCAATTTTATCGGTAAGCGACCGCTAATATTAGTTCTTCAGGTACTACTCCTACTCACTGCCATTATCTGTGTGGTAATTACTGTCTCTAATTCACCTATACCTACCGCCGTCGCCCTCATTGCTATAGTTTTGTTTTGGTTGCTAGGGTATGCGTGGAAAAAGTCTTAATTGTCATTTGTCTTATGTCATTTGTTAAAAAGAATAGAGACTTCCATTTTAAAATTCATGTCATGTTATGAATGCCGATTTTGTAATGCTCTCATTTCCTGCTGCACATCCACAACAATCTGTAACGCCTCATTGAGTAAACGTCCATGTTCCGTCGCTTGGTCGCTAACTTGTAACGCTGTTAATGCCATGAGGTTATTATCAAATAATTCAGAATTGCATTTGATAAACTTGTCATTTTCCCTCAGAATTCGTTCAGTTTTTAAGGCTCGAATAATATCGTCACGGGTTAGCCGAAGTGCCTGAATAACTTGTCCCCGATTTGTTAACGCCACACCCGGATTACCAACGGCTTCAATTTTGTCATTAATATTAATGGCTTGAATCACTCGATTAAATCGGTTTACATCTTCAAATAGTCGAATTAAATTCTTGCATTTACGGCTAATGGCAATTTTGCGAATATCGTTGAAGAATAAGGTGATGGCAAGAATGGAAGGACTCGCAATTAACAACTTAATATGTTCCGGAAAAACCTGGAGAAGTACAAACCCTGTTAAACTAATCAGGATAATAACCAAAAGGGTTTTCGTAATCTCCGCGATAAATTTAGGCAGAGTCGGTGGTTTCAGGACAGTATCAACACTTACTCCACTCAAATGTTTGAGTTCTCCTTTGGTAATTTTTAGTCCCTGTAAGTCAGGTTGCATTTTAGGTATGATAGTTTGACTCTAGCGATTCGGGCTTGGCTTAATCAGTGATACACCTAATTGTATCTTCCTCTGTATTAGCACATCCTACCTACTGAAGAAACCTGATGACTCATTCTTTAGTTCACTCAATTCGGCAAAAGTTCCAGTCGTGGTTTACCCAGGCGCAAGCCGCAGTAGCAATCGAGGATGAAGAGGTTGAGTTGCCCGATGGGATTCAGACTCAACTGGGGCAAAAAATCCAGGCACTCCCCTGTTCTCAGGTTTATCAAACCACAGTGCAAGAGGCGATCACCGCTGGGGTTGAAAACTGGCAACGTCACCTGGATGTCGCCAATAGTTTGATCATTTTGGGCAGCCCCGTAGAACCAATTGCCAAAATTTTGAGCGATAGTCTGCAAACCTGGCACAATCCCCCTGTAGAGGTATTCACACCTCTACCTTGGCGAATGCGCCCTCATGATCCATTAATCATGTCTCAACAAATTCAGCAAGCCCTGCAAGGCTACCCACAGATTGGTGTTAAAAATCCTAAGGATATTGGCGATCTGCTTGAGGCAGACTCCCTGGCTGATCGAAAAACATTGATGATGATTCCCTGTCTGGATCAATGTTTTCTGCGCTGTATTGGGGGTTGGAATAGCATTGAATACTTACGAGACATGGTTATTCATAATCGCAATTGCTTTTGGGTTATAGGCTGTAACCATTGGGCTTGGGATTTTCTGGATTTTGTGTGCCAGATTAGCGCCTATTTTAGCGAAGTGAAACCGTTACCGGAACTAGATGGAGCGATGATTCAAACCTGGTTAAACCCGATTGCCAAAACGATGGTTGAACCAGAAGCGATAGAAGACTCAGAAGATAATCTTCGTCAGGCTTATTGGAGGACTCTTGCTAGTCAATCCTCTGGTGTCAGTAGTATTGCCTTTGGCGTATGGCTAAATAGCTTACGAATCAACCGCGATCAACTAGAGGATGGTAATTTATCTCAAATGAACTTGAGCGAGACAGCGACAACCAACAAAACCCGTTTTACCTTACGTCAAACTAAACCCACATTGCCTAGTTTGCCATCATTAACGGGGATTGACCGCTATTTACTTCATTCGTTGCTAATTCATGGGCAGATGAGCCATGTCCATCTTGCCTTGAGCTTGGGTGAACCCGAAAGCCAAATCCAAGCTCGGATTCAGGGGTTATTGCGAGCCGGGGTACTAGCTAGCAGCAATGGCATGCTATCAGTACGTGCTGCCCATTATGCCAAGCTGAAAATTGAATTGACGAATAATAACTTTTTTGTTGGCGAGGATTAACCATGAGTGTATCGGGTTTTGAGCTGATCAGTTTTGTTCAGGCAATGCCGGCGTTATTGGCACAAACCGAGGCATCGGAAACCTTACCGCAACAAGTTCTTACCAATATTACACTGCAAAAAATTTTTCGTTCTCTCGTCGCTATTTTGATCGCTTATGGGAGCATGTTTGTCATTCAGTCGCTCACTAGCTGGATTTCAGAACGAGTTCCCCGCCGCTTTCGATTATTGATCAAACAATCTTTGCCCTTTTTGAAAGGGTTGATTTTGATCCTAACGTTTTCCTATCTCCTGAATCTGTTTCTGAACTTGTCTCAGGAGAACCTCCTCGCATTGACAGGTACGATCGCTATTGCCCTGGGTTTTGCCTTTAAGGATTACGTGAGTTCGATCATTGCAGGAGTAGTTGCACTGTTTGAAGCTCCCTATCGAGTGGGCGATCGCATTCAAATTGAAGAGCATTACGGTGAAGTTGTGGGCTATGGTTTGCGTGGAATTCGACTCCAGACTCCTGACGACAACATTGTCACTATTCCCCACAACAAAACCTGGACTGAAGCTGTCTCCAATGCCAACAGCGGAGAGCTAGAAGCTCAGATCGCCACTGACTTTTATTTTGCTCATACTGTAGATGCTGAACAAGTCATCCAGATTCTGTACCAGGCAGCTTACAGTAGCAAATATACGCAGCTAAAGCTCCCCATTGTAGTTGTCATGCAAGAACAAATGTGGGGGACTCAGTTCAAGCTGCGGTCTTACCCAATGGATGCCCGCGATGAATTTATCTACAAAACCGATCTGATTCGCCGTGCCAAGCAAGCCTTTGCTCGCCAAAATTTACCTTACCCAAAGTTATCAGGTATCCAAAACAATGACAGTTGCTCCTGATCAGCTAAAGTTTAAATTTGTCCGGTGAGGGCTTGAGGAACAAGTGAAAATCCTGGCTCTCTTAGACTGGTTATGGCAAATTAGCACAGTCTAGAAGAGCGATTTGAATTTTTCTTTTATGTCCTAATCTTAGTGCGTAGTGCTATACAATATACAACCCGTTTTAACGGGTTTTAGCTTTAAGCCAGAACTTTAGTTCTAGGCTTAATTATAGGGAGCATTCTAACAAGCTCTTTATAAAATTAAACCGAGTCTATGTTTAAAATATTATTCCGTCAATTACTTGAATTTTTCTTCTGAATAATTTGCTCATACCACTTCATTAAAGGAGTTGCACTAATTCCATGTATAACAATGGATGTTACAACAGTTATAGAAGTTATCCAAGCAATTCTTGCACCCAATTCCCCCTCTAAACTCTTGCCAAGAGCATAGGAAAGATAGTACAGAGAGCCGACTCCTCGAACGCCAAACCAACCAAATAGACAACGAATAGCTGGGTGAAACCGTGAGCGAGGTGACTGAGAAAAACCTAAGTTAGTCGTGCTAATCCAAGCACCTAAAGGTCGGATGGCAAAAATTAATAATCCTGCAATTAGAAGGGCTTCGCCACCAAATTCGAGAATTGGCTCAATTCGCAGCAGGGAACCTAACAACAGAATCGTTCCCACTTCCATCAATTTTTCAAGTTGTTCGGTGAATTCCAGTTGAGAAAGTCGCCGATTAGGATTAGAATGACTCCGCTGTACCATTAACCCAGCAACAAATACCGCCAAAAATCCGTAACCGTTAATGACTTCTGTTAGCGCATAGGTGATTAAAATAATGCTGAGACCAATAAAGTCCTCCATTAACACATCAATAGAGCGGAAGTTTTGGAGCTGCTGCTTAATCCACATAACTCCCTTTCCAACCAAAATACCCATGGCAATTCCAGCCGCGATCGCCCAAATCAAATCAACAAAAATCCATTGTGTCAACCAAGTTTGCCAATTGTCGTTTTCTAACCAATGAATTCCAAAATAGACAAAAGGAAAGGCTAACGCATCGTTCAATCCCCCTTCAGACGTTAGACCAAATCGCAACTCATCTCTATCTCCTATATGTGCCAATTGGACTTCGGATGCCAACACCGGGTCAGTTGGTGCGAGAATTGCCCCCAACAAAACAGCCGCTCCCCAGTTCAGATTCAATAACCAATGGCTAATTGCTGCTATGGCAAAAATTGAAATCGGCATAAGAAAAGCGATGAGCCGAATTGTTGATTTCCAAGCTCTTAGTCTCAGAGGGCGATTCATTTTTAAGCCGCAACTAAACAGAGAGACAATCACCACAAATTCTGTGATGCGCTCCAAAAATTCCGTTCGGATCTGAAGTTGAATCAGATTAGCTCCATAAGGACCAAGACAAATTCCCACAACTAAGTAAATGAGAGCGTAAGAAAGAGGTAATCGCTTAATCCAGCCTGAACCTATTGTGACCAACAGGAGCAGTAAGCCAATGACCAACAAGGCAAGAATATAGATATCCACAAAAGTAATACCTTATTTAACAATGGGAAAGGCTTTCTAAGACGACACGGAAAGGCGATACTTTAATCCGTCTCGATGTATCCTTTTAGAGTTCCTGGTATTCATATCAGGGAGAGGTTAATTCACTCACTCACTAACGCCAACCGGACGAACGACTAAAATACCGATCGCGTGCTTGATCTTGCCTACATACTGCTGTAAATCTTGGGAAATTGTCACCTCTCCAGCAGGTGAGGCATGAATCAAACGAATTCTACCATCTGGCTGGCGATCAATGAATCCGGTATGGGTGACATCTAATCCCGCAATAGTCGTAGCGATGCCAATAATATCTCCAGATTGTAGCTGATCATAGCTGTGGTGAATTTGCTCGGTGGGAATATAGTTTAACGGAACAGCATTAAGCTGATCTTCCATCTCTAAAATACACTGGTAATTTGCCTGATTATTCACCAGTTGAGGATAACGGTGGCGGTGGGTACTCATGAAATTAAGCCGCTTATTTAACGAGATTCCTCCCAGCGCCTGGGTAATATTGGCTACGGTTCCCCGTTTCTCGTTATCCTGAACCCAAGCCGAGAAATAATGCAAACGGCTACAATAGCCATCGAGTTGACCATTCTGATAACGCTGATCGCGAAGATGATTGACAAAGGTGGGATAGGAATAATCCTGTTGTGCTACAGTTCGTGCGATCGCGAGTACTGTTTCCACAAATAGCACACAGTCAAATGCCTGAAGCGTTACCACCAAGTTTTCCTCTGGCGATTGGTCTAATAAGCCTGCCTTATAGGGTGTCCCCACAAATCGGTGTGCGATCGCCTGTATAATATCCGTCATCGGTTGCTCATGCAGGTGCTGGGCAATTACCCAGTCCATAATGTGCTGGAATTGTTCCCTCTCCTCTGGTGCAGGATTCATCGATTCTGAGACAGTAACATTTGAAGTATCGGTCAGTAACGTCTGGGAAGGGGGAAACATCAAGTCAGAATAATCTATCAGTTCCTCGTTCTCTGCTTCCCAGACGTAGCAAGCGGCGTCTCTACAGACTTCCCCACCTCCTAGAGTATCCTCCGAACGAGTTGCCGCTTGACTAACTGAGATAGAATCATAGTCCTGAGCTTGAAAGGCGATATCTGACGTAAAACCGCCAGAAATTGCCAATCCCACAAAAGCCCAGCCAAACATTGTTCTCATTATTCCTCCTATTTCCCCGGTTTAGAAGGGTGGGTTGAGTCAAGTTTCTCAATTAAGGTTATCGGTAAAATCCGCCCCTACCCCCCTCCCTCACAAGGGTAGGTTTTTTAAGATTGGGGTTGAGGTAAGACAAGGTAGACAGGTAGACCATCACTTCGACTTCGCTCAGCGACCGTAGACAAGGAAGAGTGAGAACGAAAAATAGGGCGTTTCGGCTTTTAGAAGTTAGTTTGACCGAACCGAATTCTGTACGGTTTTCCCCCCTTGTCTTCTTTCCTTCCTTGTCCTCCTTGTCTTGTCCCAACCCTAAAATAAAAAACCTACACCTGTCAGAACGAGGGGGGTGGGAGAAGGGTTTAGGGGATGAGGGGGAAAATGTCACGGAGTAGATAGACACAGCTTAAAACCTTGCCAGCCTACTACTCAATCGCCTGTTGTAGGATTGCTTTATTCACCGAAGCCTCAAAAGTTTCCAGGGATGCAAGATTCGTCGCCAATAATTCCTCTACCCTAGCCGCCACCTTCCCAGAGACAAGATCACGCCAAGCCTGACGCTGTAGGGAATGTCCATCTTGCTTACACCATTGTGCGATCGCCTCCGATAAATCTTCTATCGTATTGGGTAACGGTTCAATCAACGCAGCCAACTCAGCCAAGTCTTGCGGCGAAAAGAGCGATCGTTGATCCTGTAACAATTCAATAAACGCCACAACATTTTGTTCATAGAAAAATTGTGATGCTTGTTGAACCACTTCCACCGACAAATCCAATCCTTCAGCAATCATCTCCACACTCAAACCCAACTGCATCAGGCGGGGTATGGAGTTTAACTTTGTTTCTTGTCTGCCTTCTGCTAACCCTTCTTGCTTCGCTTCCTGATAAACTTTAGTTTGTTTGAGTTCACTTAACCCGAACATAGCTTGTATCTCCTCTCGGCTTTTTTGCGGTAATTTGTAAACGATGATTGTCTCGATTAAATCAATCAGATTCTGTTTAATCGTCTCATCAGTTATCTGGACTAGGGCAGACGACCTAATCGCACCTGTGGATGTAGCTGACTTTTCACGGGAAGTCTACAAACTATTGTAGAGACGCGCCATGGCGCGTCGGGGCGGGTTTAGTTACATCTGGGTGCAACCGAAAAGATAGTCGTGAAACCCGCCCCTACACAATTCACACTCACGTTGCACCAGATACCGTGAAAAGTCAGGTGGATGTAGGGGCGACCCGCCTGCATCAATTAACAGACCACTCCACTCAATTAGGTCGGGTCGCCCTTTATTCAATAATTAGGTGGACTCGCTTCGCGAGAAGCAAGCTACGTCATTCGTCATTTGTCCTTTGTAAAAGTTTGAGTCTTTTGGGCAAAACAAGCATGGGCGTACTGTTTTCTTTTGTCCGACTACTTACAACAAAAACGCTGAAACTTTTCCGTTTCCCTTAAAACTGGATTCACCGCAAACCATTTCCCTTGTTCGTCTTGATATTCAAATACAAACAAACTCCGTAAAAGGGTATCATGTCCCTCCTCCCCACTCACATTTTGTTGTTTCACCACATCTGCTAGTAATTCCCATTCATCATCAGTAATTGCCGAGACTAAACGATCCCGATTGTTGCGAATCGCCCGTTCTATTGTATTTCGTGATAAGGGTGTATCTTCTTCTTGGAGACAGGTATAAATTATCCCCAATAAGTTTCGCACATGACCACCACTCATTCGACATAATCGATCTAAGGTTTCTGGACTATCAAATACCTGTGTAACTAAATCAAGTCGCGCTTCAGGTTCTATCTCTGGAAACGCCCTAGCTAATACCAATTGCCGAAATAAAGCCATTCCCGCTTGATTATCCTGCACTATCGCGCGATCGCACTGATACCATGGGTAAGACTCTCGGCGCTACCCCACCGCCAAATCGATTCGTTAAAGCCTGATAATCATTGGAGAACATCAACGTTAAAGGAATGGTATACACGAGATGACAATTTAGCCGACGTAACTGTTCACCGCGATCTACAAATAAGTATTCCGGTTGCGTGCGTCCACCATCATTACGTCGATCTTCCACCCGATCCAAATTATCAACAATTACCACTAATCCTTTCTTTCCTTGGTGTTGCAATTCTTGATTTGCCCGCGCCAAAATTTCTTCGTTTAACGACTCTAAAATTCCACTGGTGCGCGGTTCTAGGTACTGACGTAAACGACTTCGTAAACTTGGACTTGCTTTCGTTTTAGCGGTAATTTTGCCCAATTTCATCGGTAAGGGCAAATTCGCTTCGGCAGATAATTCCAGTGGTGTCTGCAAAAAATCAACCATTTCTTGCCAGCGATCGGCAAAATACCTCGGTCTAAGCTGAATTCCTACTTCTGCCAAGCTTTCCGTCACCTGACGGATAATTGCCAATAAAATATCACTAATATCCACATCTGCCATATCCAAGTCTTGAGTAGACTCAAAATAGACGACATGAAAGCCTTGTGTCTCTAAGTCGGCTTGTAAGCGACGTAACTCCGTAGACTTACCACAGCCAATATGTCCCGTAAACAACTGACAAGTCGGTTGATTAAGACGCGAACGTAAACTAATTGTTCGTGCCAATGCCTCAATAATCTTACCACCCCGAACTGAGGCAAAATCAATATAATACTGCCGATCTTCAGGATTCGCGATCGCGAGGGTTTTACTCGGATCGCAGGCGTCAAAGAATCTCAAAAAATCTAATTCCATAAGGGATTAAATTAAAGACTTAAACAAGGAAACTTAACCGAATGAAGGGCTAAAGCCCTTACTACGAACTCGAACTACGAACTGCGATAGTCCTGACCAAAATTGATTAACGTCTGTCGATAAAACTCTGGCATTCCGGTATCAAAATATTGTCCTTTGACCCAATATCCCATCAATCCATCCTCTTGGCGTAATGTATCCAAACAAGTGGTTAACTGAAATTCACCTTTATAACGCTGATTCTGGTTAATACTGTCAGCCAGAATCTCAAAGATTTTCGGCTTGAGTACATACATGCCAAAAATCCCTAAAAACTTATCCTCCGCCATCCCTGCAACACGCAGGTGCGATCGCGCATAGTCCAGATCCGGTTTTTCACAGACTTGTGTCACCGTTAAAATAGAATTCATCTCCTGCCAAACCCCAGTCACACAACCCGCTTTATGGATAATATCGGCAGACATTTCTGTCAAACCAATCACACTTTGACCCGTTTTTTCATAAATTTCTAGAACCTGACGAGAACAAGGAATTTCGGTATCGGAGGTATAAACATGATCGCCAAGTAACAGTAAAAAAGGCTCTTGATTCACCCAATCCTTCGCACAAAATACAGCATGACCATAGCCCTCTTGCTCATCCTGGGTTAAGATAGTAATCTGCTCTCCTAACTCTTGCAGATACTGACAATACTCCTGATTGGCATCAGAGAGTTTGTCCCAGAGTGCCTGTTTCGGGGGAGTTTTAAAGAACGCCTCAAAAATTGCGCGATCGCTCGGTTGCACCACAATCCCGATTTCTTCGATACCACCGCGCCTTGCTTCTTCCACAATCGCCAAAATAACTGGCTTCGTTCGCCCATCGCGATCGATAATTGGAAATAGTTCTTTTTTCACCACCTTTGTAGCTGGAAACAGGCGAGTACCAAATCCGGCGGCGGGAATTACGGCTTTACGAACAATCGAGTTGGACATGAGCTAAATTAAATTATGAATTATGAATCAAGATAAGACAATCTATTTTAAAAATTAGTTTTAATCGTTGCCAATGCCATTAACAACCACAAACACACTCAAAGAATGGGCGGTTGCCGTTGATGCCTTAGAACAGGGTAAGACGATTATGCTACTGCGTAAAGGCGGCATTCGGGAAGAAAACAATCGCTTCCACGTCACTTACAATCGGGTTTTACTTTATCCTACCTACGAACATCAACAGCCTCATTTACTCAAACCCGATTATGCCTCTCAGGTAACACCTGTCGCCTCAGGTTGGCATCCGCAAACGGTACGGATTGGCAGTTGGGCAACCATTACCGATATTTTTCAAGTCAGCACTCAAGCCGCAGTAGATGCCCTGCTACCCTACCACATCTGGAATGAACAATTTGCCAGTGGGCGTTTTAAATGGAAGCCACTTCAACCGTTGTATGTCCTCCTACTACGAATCTACAAGCTCCCCTCGGTTCAACGTCTACCCTATTGTTCTGAATACGGCGGCTGTCGTTCTTGGATTAATGTAGCTGAACCTATTTCTCTAGACGGTGCTGTACCCGTTGTTAATGATGCCAACTATAGCCAGCAAACGGCACAAATCCGTCAGATTCTAGAGTCAGGGTGTAGGGTGTAAGCATGAAATTGTTCAAGATGCTCAAAAACCTAATAGTTCGTAGTAGGGGCTTTAGCCCCTAATTTCTTATGTTTTTTGGCTCTTCTAGAAAGGAAGCTTCATCGTTAGTGAGAAAGGATAACCTGGTGGGTTACGGCGGACATAAGATTACAGAGTTTGTTTCTCTATTAAGTATCGCCTAACCCACCCTACGGGTTAAGGTTAATTTTGGTCTATAGCACGAAATTAAGTCAAACAAGCGTGAAAGAAATTAATTTATACAACCAAGAGAACAGTGATAGACTCGATCGCTATCTTGCTCAACAATTACCGGATTTGTCGCGATCGCGTATCCAAAAACTGATTGAAGAGGGCAATGTACAGCTTAACCATAATCTCTGCACCTCTAAAAAAGCCACCATTCAACCCGGAGACTCTATCCACCTAACTATACCCGATGCCAAACCCTTAGACCTAAAACCAGAAGCGATTCCCCTGGATATCCTCTATGAAGATGACCAAATTCTGATTGTCAACAAACCCGCTAACTTAGTCGTGCATCCCGCCCCTGGACACGAAAACGGCACACTTGTCAATGCCCTGCTTGCCCATTGCCCCAACCTAGCTGGAATTGGGGGTGTTCAACGTCCCGGAATTGTCCACCGTTTAGACAAAGATACCACCGGTGCGATCGCGATCGCCAAAACAGACCACGCCCACCACCACCTACAAGCCCAACTCAAAGCCAAAACCGCCCGTCGGGACTATCTTGGTGTCGTCTATGGTTCTCCTTCCACCGAGACAGGCACAATTAACCTGCCCATCGGACGCCATCCGAGCGATCGCAAAAAAATGGCAGTCGTTCCCCTAGAAAAAGGCGGACGCTCTGCAATTACCCATTGGCAGATTAAAGAACGCCTTGGTAACTATACCCTAATCCACTTCCAACTGGAAACCGGACGAACCCATCAAATTCGCGTCCACACCGCCCATATCGGACATCCGATTATCGGAGACCCCGTGTATAGTAAAGGTCGAGATATCGGCGTCAATCTCCCTGGACAAGCCCTTCATGCATGGCGACTACGATTACAGCATCCCAATGCAATTGCCCGTCCCCTCTCTCCTAACCAAGGAGACCAGAGGACGGACAATAAATCTGGGGACTGGATTGAGGTTATTGCCCCACTCCCCCCAGCCTTTAGCACACTCCTAACCGTACTGCGGCGGCGTGCTTCATCCGCTAATACCTAACGCTTAGGTACACGGGACATGTAATCGATATTCTGGGCAGACAGGCGGGGCAGCGGATTGGGTTTGGCATTAACTCCCCGTGCCATATCCAGGAAGTTCGTAGGATCACCGGCTTTAGCCTGCTTGTCTTGCGGGACAAAACGGCGTACTTCGTTCTGCCAAATAATTTGGGGGAAGCCCAATTTAGCACGGTAGTAGCCGTCGTAGCGCGGTGATTTAATGTTAAAGGGTCTTTCACCTTGACGACGACCAGGCAATACACGACGCCGTTGATAGGGAACGGTGTCATAGCCAAAGTTGGTCAGGTACTCTTCGCTGTTGAGTAGTTGATCAACGAAGCCCTTAATTCCCTTCGTCGCCACGACGATAGACCAAGCAATTTTTTCGCGTTCGTTGTAAACATCGCGCCCCAGTACCCGTTGCACGCATTGTTCAACAAAGCGATAGTTGCTGTTTTTCTCGTAGAAGCTGTTGTAGAAGGTTTTCGACAGCAGCAATCCACGAATGAAATCCCGCACGGTTAGTTGACCATTGCGGAGTTGGGATTCCAAGAACCGTTCCCGATCCCAAGCAAAGGCATAGAAGAAGATCTGACGGTATGCCGCTTCGATCAATTCATCCAAGTCTGTGCCGAACAGGATGTTCTCAGTTGTATAAATCCTCGGTTGCTCATCCCCCGGTACTTCATAACCAGCGACACGCTGATTTTGACTTACCGGAGTGTAGCCTAATAAAGGTAGCGCCACGTTTAAATCTCCGTAATCTTAGAAAATCTTACAAACCTTAACTTTCAACTATATAACAGATTATGTAACCTTCTTACAAAATTCGTCATTTGTCATTCGTCATTTGTCATTTGTCATTGGTTATTTGCTCCCCCAGCTTCCCCGGCTCCCCCGGCTTCCCCAGCTTCCCCAGCTCCCCCAGCTCCCCCAGCTCCCCCAGCTTCCCCAGCTCCCCCAACTCCCTCATCTCCCCTGTTCCCTCCTAAAAGTAACCCATCCAGAACGCCAAGGGATTTGCCAGGGAACGACAGTGGGGCCAATTTCGCAAATAGTTTTCTAAATCAGGTTGCCAGACTGGAGGTCTTAATCCAAGTCCTAAGCAAAGATGAGACAAAACTTCAAAAAACCGCCGATCATGACCGGGCGATCCTACATGAGCATGGGCATATTCATGCACAACGATACCTAACCAATCTGGCGGTGCTGTTCGTCCCACATCAACGAGGATGGTAACTGGATTGAGGAGAATGTTACAAAAGCCATCAATCCCATATTCTTGGGCTAATGGCGCTGCCCCGATCTGGATCGGACGACGTAATTCTGGATGAAAACAATCATGACAGGCATTGAGACAAGAATTGAGTTCAGCGTTGACGGTATCAATGTTGTAGCCAATCCACGTACAGATGCGATCGCGTACCCGATGATTATCGCTGATATCCACCATACGTGGCTCTAATGCTAGCTGACGTACAGATTCTAGGTACTCATAGCCACGTACCAAGGGTTCATTTCTACTCTGGGATTTTCTTACCCCATACAGACTCAAATTGTCTCGCTGCTCAAACATGTCATAGATTCTAACTGTTAACGAGGTGACAAGCAAGCTGAAACCACGACTAATCAGGCTTTCAGGACTGTACCCCGATGGAGACATTTTGACAGATTCCCCAACAACGATAGATAAGCCTGATCAAAATGATAAGCATTAGTTGCTGAAAAAAAACTGCCAAAAAAGATACAAAAAACTCGAAATATATCTTTACATTTACCAACAATTTGTTAATATTGTTTGTAGTGAATAAATTTTCTGCCTGCCTCCAGAGAGTCCAAAACGGCTCAGGGCAAGCGCTGACGTAGTATTCTGATAATTACCTAAACAGGAGATCCTGAATGCCTTTTACCATTGATTCAGCTCGTAGTATCTTTCCAGAAACCCTAACCGCTGATGCTGTGCCAGCTACGATTGCCCGTTTCAGTCAACTTAGTGCTGAAGATCAATTGGCATTGATCTGGTTTGCTTACCTGGAAATGGGCAAAACCATCACTATTGCTGCACCAGGAGCCGCCAGTATGGTGCTTGCAGAACCAACCTTGAATCAAATTAAGCAAAAGTCCTTCCAAGAGCAAACCCAGATCATGTGTGACTTGGCAAACCGCGCCGACGCGCCGATTAGCCGCACTTATGCCAGTTGGTCGGCTAATATCAAGCTTGGCTTTTGGTATCAGCTCGGACAATGGATGGAACAGGGAACAGTCGCGCCTATTCCCGAAGGCTATCGCTTATCCGCCAATGCCACCGCCGTGCTACAAGCCATTCGCAACCTTGACCCGGGACAGCAAATTACGGTGCTGCGGAATGCGGTTGTGGATATGGGGTTTGATCCGAGTAAGCTGGATAGCAACAACAAGGTGACTGAGCCGATTGTTCCGCCTAAGGACATGTCTCAACGGACATCGGTGGCGATCGAGGGGGTTGACAACCAGGCGGTGTTAAGCTACATGAATTACATGAATGCCAATGACTTCGACGCCCTAATCAAACTGTTCACTGATGATGGAGCGCTGCAACCTCCATTCCAAAGACCGATCATTGGTAAAGATGCCGTTTACCGCTTCTTCCGGGAAGAATGCCAAAATCTGAAGCTGTTGCCGGAACGAGGGGTTTCTGAACCGACAGAAGAGGGGTATATTCAGATCAAAGTCACAGGTAAAGTTCAAACGCCTTGGTTCGGTGCCGGAGTAGGAATGAATATGGCGTGGCGATTCTTGCTCAACCCTGAGAACAAAATCTACTTTGTGGCAATTGATTTATTAGCCTCGCCGAAGGAGTTAGTTAACTTGGCTCGCTAAAGCCATCCTGAGTAGGGGTAAACTATAGCAAGTTGTAAATGATCGAGCGAACACTCCCTGCTCCTATTGATTGGGAGTGTTCGTCATACTGGATAATGCAAGTAAACGAAATTGTTTGGTCTGAAGTAGAGCAGCAAATCGCCAAAGATGCTTTTGAGAAAGCCTATCAACGAGAAACGAATGCTTTGATCGCACAGGTGCGGGAATACGCCAGTGGAATTACTGAACTCAATGAGGTTTGGCGTCTGCACGATTTTTTGAGTGCAAGGCGGCACGATATTGATGGCAAGTACGACTACGATTATTCCGCTCTCCTGTTTCTTTTCGCTAGGTTAGTTAAAGAAGAGTGGCTAAAACTGGAAGATTTGAGCGGTCTAGATCAGAGTAAACTGGCTAAAATAAATGCCTTGGCTCGGATGTAACCTTCCGCACACTGAATCAGGCTCTCTTGCCCTTAGTGTGAAAAAATCCCAATGTTGCTGATTGCTTTCTGAAACTATTGATCTGAAAGACTTGTCCTATAATATTTTCAGCAACAATAAGCTTTGCTTATAAGCCAAAGTGCAAGAGAGCCTTTTGGGTGAGTAAAAATAATAGCTTTGCAATAATTCTCAAATGGCATCCATTCTGTTGTTTTGTTCACAACCGAACAGCAATTGCGTTTGGTTTTATGATTTCCCCTCAACTCCCCGTTTGCTATAATCTTCCTGAATGGTTAAACCCGGAAACCCGGATATCTTAAGTTAGCAAACAGAAAGGACTTTTAGTCGTTTTGGAATTACCACCAATCAAACCTATCAAGCCACCTGAAGAACCGCCGCCTATTCACGGTAATTGGTACTTGGTCAATGTTCGCCACAAGAAACGTGATTTATTTTTGAGATGTCTGAATGTTGTTATCAAACAAAATAATCTGGACGATTTGATTTTAGCGGTTGAAACTCCTGATGATTCAGTGTACGAAGATATCGTTTTATTAAATTTGGCTAGCTTTAAAGCCGTGCGACCTCACATTCAAACGATTGAGTCCTGTCAGAGAATTGAACCGAAACCATTGCCACAAGCACAAGTGAGTCTAATGTTGGCAGCTAGCCGCTAGACGCTGAATTGTAACTGGGCGATCGCACGATTAAGTCGTGCTTGTACCACCCGATCCGACTCTTGAGTCAACGCCTGCTGTAAGGGAGGCATAACTTCTGGTTGGGCAATATCTTGTAAGGACGCGATCGCAGCATAACGTAGCGCCCAATCCTCTGGTGTCAGTAACGCCCAGGTCAATTTGTCTATGGCTTGACGAATAATCGCTGCATCCTTGGCTAAACTGCCAATTCGCCCTAAGCCGCGTGCAGCGACGCGCCGGACATTTCCTTGACAGTGATTGGCGACGGATGTGCCAACAACGTCCTCTAACAAACTCAGCGCCTTTGGATCACCAATTCGCGCTAAAGCCTGAATGATGTGGGCTTGCACTGCTTGGTCACCAGAGGCTTCAAAGGCGGCAATTAAAGGATTAACACTGGCTGATCCCAATCCCACTAACCCGTCTACGGCGGCGGCTGGTACAGCCGGATGATGATGACTTAATGCCCCAATTAAGGCTGTAATTACATCATCGCTAGCACGCTGCGGGTGAGCGACTAACTCATGAATCGCTTCTATGGCTTCGTTAGGCGTAACCGCTTGTTTTAATTTTTGTCCGTTGTTATTTGTCATTGGTCATTGGTCATTGGTCATTGGTCATTGGTCATTGGTCTTATGTACAGTCGGGGCGGGTGTAGGGTGCGTTAGCGAAGCGTAACGCACCATTTCAAAAGATAGTAGTGAAACCCGCCCCTACACAATTTCCCCCATCTGACACACCGAGCGAAGTCGAGGTGTTCCCCCATCTCCCCCATCTTCCCCATCTTCCCCATCTCCCCTGCTATAGCTGAATTAACAACTGATCAATCGTGTCCATCAGAAACTGGCATTTATCCTGCTGGTTGGTTTCGGCGTCCGGATCACTTTCTAAGATGGCTTCTAACATTCGCTTGATATTCAGCAGCTTTAAACTATTCGGCACCTTCGCCTCAATGATCGCTTGCGCTGCGGCTAAATGACCGATCGCGCCTAGGTCAAACATTGCCGCCCAGCGCAAATACATATTGGGATGATCCAAATTCTGAATGATCCGCTCAATATATTGCGGCTCTTTTGTCAATAGATATAAATACCGAGCTGCCGCACATTGAACCCGTTCCGACTGATGGGTTAAAAAGGGTTCAATCTGGGGACGAGCTTGCCAAACTTCTAACGTCCCTAATGCTTCAATCAAAGCCTCATAGGGTTGCTCGACTTCAGTGTTTAGCAGATTCAGCAAGGGGGAGATAGCTGTGCGATCGCCAATTGCCGCTAAAGCCTGAATCGTTGCCTCTCGAAGGCTCAGATCCGGACAATCTAAGGCAGCAATTAACGCAGGTACAGCTTGGGGATTTTTTAACTCACCCAATGCTCGCGCCGCCTGACGTCGCAAGGGATATCCACCCGCTTGAGTACGATAGGCTTCATCTTGGAGAGCTTCACATAGCACCGTCCACGAGTCCTGTACTTTATTCTTACCCAACCACCACGCGGCATAATAGCGCAACTGATTATCGTCTCCGTTTAAGGCTGCGATCGCCGTTTCTGCCGAACTTATGGGTTGGGGGGGAGAAGCGGTAGTCATTTATACAAAAATTCGTAACCCTAAATCACTTTCTATTTATATTAAGTAGGCTGGTGGAAATAAACGCAACTATATTAAGTTATGTGAATAGACCTCAAACCCTTACATAAACAAATGACAAATGACGTAGCTTGCTTCTCAAGGGTAGCGAGTATGACGAATGACAAATGACGAATGACAATCTCAGCCGTTAACTTTTATTATCCCCACCTACTTATACAAGATTCGGGTCTGATTGATAGACAATAACTGCTTATCGCCTATCCCCCAGACCCGATACAGGCTAGTACAAGGGAACTCAAGGAGAGCCTACTATTCAAACCCGCTTGTGGCTTGTGTAGATCTGTTCTCAAACATCTCTACTGAATGCATGACTTCCCAGGTAGCCTCAATCATTTCTAGCTCAAAGCATTGATGGCATAGTTGAGGTAAATGTTCGCTTCACCTGCAACATCTCCCGATAAACCATGATTGTCACGGACAAATTCGAGAGCCGCCACGTACCAACTGGACGACAAACCGAGAGCCGCGTTGAATTCTTTAACACCAGCAATCACATATTCATCCAGTGGACCCGTTCCACCGACTACGCAGCAGTAGCTGATGACGCGCAAGTAGTTGTTAATATCCCGCACACACTTGGACTTGCCTTCTGGAGTCGAGGCATATTGGGGTCCTTCCATTTGAGTGGTGTAGGGGAATTTCTGATAAACATGATTAGCCGCGGCTTCAGACCATGCCTCACCATTATCAGTAAACGCTTTGGCAGCATCCAGACCCGCCTTCGCCCGACTGAAACGACCAAAAATGGCTTGCATTTCAGTGTTAGTCGGATAAGAACCGCGCACGTCAGCAGAAGCAATCGCCTCGGTAATTGGGGTTTTCATGAGTATCTTTGTTCTCCTAAATGATTGACTTGGTTAAGTTGTCAGATTTAATTGTCAAAAAGCCGTTTAAACTCGACCTTAAGCAACGGCTGCTGCTGCTGTATCAAAGTAGCCTGCTAACTCAGACATTAGAGCGCTGCAATCTCCTTGGGTAATGCCATTGGGGTCATTGGCAATAGCGATCGCGGCATCTTTCATCTTGCCAATCCCGGATGCTACGGCATCTCCTGGTGTTCCTAGCGCTTGGTAGGTTTCCCGCAGACCATTGAGACAACGGTCATTCATCACACTGGCATCTCCTGCCAACATAGAGTAGGCGACATAACGGAGAATAAAGCCCATATCCCGGATACAAGCGGCATGGTTACGATGATGGTCACAAGCACCACCGGGAGCGAAGACTTGGGGACGTTCAGCCACTAATTCTCGGTACGCATTAGCGACGATCATGGAAGCGTTACTGGTGAGACGGTTAACCGTATCTAAACGCTTATTGCTTTCTGACACCATCGCTGAAAGTGCGTTGATTTGATCGCCACTCAGATAGGCACCACTTTTATCGGCTTGCTCTACGACTTTGGAAAACGCATCAAGCATTTTAATTAATATCTCCTAGCTAAACGTTGTTTGAATCATTGATCGAGGTGGCGAGATTCGCCGGAGTCTGGCATTGGGTCAAATCCAGCCCTGAGAAAATTTATCGGATCATCGTGGTCCATGAATTGCTCAAGTGGCTGCACTATTGACTTGACCAATACGACACCTTGAGAGTGACTCTGGCAACCGTTTTACCGCTTGCACAACAATCCGCAAATCCTCGACTTCAGGGAAAGCTGGGTTCTGCCCCAAATAATCCATAGGTTTCTTTATACAATAGGCTGAATATTTTTAAGCATTAAAAAATATTAAGTTGCATGTCATTGTACATATTTTTGCTCAAACCTTCTCATAGAAAGGGCTAAGAATTGTTCGCTTGATTAAAAAATTTACATTTTGAAAAGTAATCAGCGATTTAAAGTTTACTTTTGTTAAGACTACGACGCCGGAAACTTACGGGCAATCTCTGATTTGCCAACGCTTTGAGCCTTCTCTTGCCGTCTGGCACATCACCTCACTCAACGTAATGTTTCTTAATAGATAAGGGTGTTAAGGGGCAGAGAGTCATCGTAGCTTTAGAACATTAAGACTAAATTGCTTTGTAGCTACTAAAAAGTCAGGCAGTAACCTTTAGTAAGTATATTTGCTTAAGTAATTATTACCAAATTTTTCATAAAGACGATGAAGAGGGGGATCAAGATCTCCCCCCCTAGACAGAACTGAATAATGGGGTTGTAGCATAATCCGGAAATCTGTAACCCTCTGGTAATGCTAGTTTGAGCAGTTTGGGCATCCTCAGGATTGGCGAGTTTGATCCGCCAAGGATTAAAAACTTAACAATTTGTAATAAATAAAAACTCAACATCATTGTATAAAAGTAACCTGAAGGGTAAAGATGACAGGTAAATGTTAACCAAAGCACCAAAAAACCGTTATTTGGGGGGTTCTCATAATCAGCCGGAAATCTTCTCAGGTTTCTTGACGCTCCGTTTACGTTTTCTTTCTTAGAACGTGATTGGTATTCGTGAGAACAGACCCGATGAGGTGTTAAGGTTTCACTGTCTCGACCTAACCTGTCTAGATTTAAACCCTAGACTCAACCAAGCAAAGGAGGATTTGAGTTCATGTTTGATGCATTCACCAAGGTGGTAAGCCAAGCTGATACGCGAGGCGAAATGCTGACCGGCTCTCAGATAGATGCTTTGAATGCAATGGTTGCTGAAAGCAACAAGCGGATGGATTCGGTTAACCGGATCACCAGCAGTTCGTCCAAAATCGTTGCTGATGCGGCTCGTGCTTTGTTTGCGGAACAGCCTCAGTTAATTGCTCCTGGTGGTAACGCCTACACCAGTCGTCGGATGGCGGCTTGCTTGCGGGATATGGAAATCATCCTGCGCTATGTTACCTACGCAATTTTTGCCGGAGATTCCAGTGTACTGAACGATCGCTGCCTAAACGGTTTGCGTGAAACTTATGTAGCGCTGGGTGTACCCGGAGCGTCTGTTGCTGCTGGCGTGCAAAAAATGAAGGATGCCGCGATCGCACTTGCAAATGATCGTAACAATATCACTCCTGGTGATTGCAGCGCTTTAATGTCCGAAATCGGTAGCTACTTTGACATGGCTGCCAACGCGGTTGCCTAAAACAAGGTAAAACAAAGATTGCCTGTTGAAGTTTAAACTTCATCAACACGTTTGAAAAAGTAAGCAAAAGATTAAGGAGATATCTCGACGATGAAGACGCCATTGACAGAAGCAGTCGCTGCTGCCGATTCACAAGGACGTTTCTTAAGCAGCACCGAAATCCAAATTGCCTTTGGTCGGTTTAAGCAAGCTCAAGCCAGCTTACAGGCAGCTAGAGCCTTAACTGACAAAGCGCAAAGCTTGATTGATGGTGCAGCTAACGCGGTGTACCAAAAGTTCCCCTACACCACTCAGATGCAGGGACCGAACTATGCTTCTACTTCCGAAGGGAAAGCCAAGTGTTCTCGTGACATTGGTTACTACCTGCGGATGGTAACCTACTGCTTAGTCGCAGGCGGTACCGGTCCGATGGATGAGTACCTGATTGCTGGGATTGATGAAATCAACAGTACCTTTGAACTGTCTCCTAGCTGGTACATTGAAGCCCTCAAGTACATCAAAGGTAACCATGGCTTGTCTGGCGATCCTGCCGTTGAAGCCAATTCCTATCTTGACTATGCGATCAACGCCCTGAGCTAGATTGATCGCCTTGCCCGGAAAGGCAAGCAGTTGTTAGCAAAAAGGGTTAGCAATTGTTTGCGTTTCCGGGTATCGTTTTATTCATTTTCAGGGAGGGTTAAGATGACAAGTTTAACGGCAGCAAGGCGCTTAGGAATTGCTGCATTTGCTGAGTCTCCCAAAGTGGAGTTGCGTCAAAATTGGACAGAAGATGATTTGCAATTGGTGATCCGAGCCGCTTATCTACAAGTCTTCGGTAACGATAACTTGATGGAGTTTGATCGGTTAACCAGTGCCGAATCACTGCTGCGTCACGGAGAAATCAGCGTTCGCAATTTTATTAGAACCCTAGGTCAATCAGAACTGTACCGGGAAAAGTTTTTCTACTCCACTCCACAAGTGCGATTTATCGAACTGAATTATAAGCACTTTTTGGGACGAGCGCCCTACGATCAGTCAGAGATTGCCTATCATACTGACTTGTACAATCAACAGGGGTATGAGGCGGAGATCAACTCCTACATTGACTCAATGGAGTATCAAGAGAACTTTGGCGAGTCCATTGTTCCCTATCCGATTGGATTTGAAACCCAACGTAGTCAGAAAACCGTGGGTTATAGCCGGATATTCCAACTATTTGGCGGATTAGGCAGTAGCGATCGCACTCAGCCTGCGGGAAATCGTTCTCGTCTGTTGCGGGAAGTAGCGCTGAATACCTCGTCTCCGATTTACGCTGATTCGCAAGGACAAGCGATCGTGGGTACTCGGGGCGGAACTCGCGAGCAGATTTATATCGTGCGGGTAATTCAAATCCCCAAACCCGGACGCATGACCCGAATCCGCCGCAGTCAGACGGAATATTACGTCCCTTACGAACAGCTTTCCCAAAAGTTACAACAAATCAATAAGATGGGCGGTAAAGTGACAGACATCATACCCGCTTAAAGATTTCAACATTGGCGTTTAATTAGGAGACATTTAAGTGGCTATTACAACAGCAGCGTCCCGATTAGGGACAGAAGCGTATAGTAATCCAACTCCGGTAGAATTGCGTCCCGATTGGGTTGAATATGATATCCAAGCGGTCATTCGTGCCGTCTACCGTCAACTGTTGGGCAATGACTATGTGATGGCGTCTGAACGCCTAACCAGTGCCGAGTCACTGCTGCGGAACGGGTATATCAGCGTGCGCGAATTTGTGCGTTGCGTTGCCAAATCAGAACTTTATAAAACCAAGTTTTTCTACGGCAATTTTCAAACTCGTGTAATTGAACTCAATTACAAGCACCTATTAGGTCGCGCACCTTACGATGAGTCTGAGGTAATTTACCACCTGGATCTGTACGAAACCAAAGGGTACGAGGCTGATATTGACTCTTACATCGATAGTGCAGAGTATCAAGAAAACTTCGGTGATTATATCGTTCCGTATTATCGCGGTTTTGCCACTCAACGGGGTCAGAAAACCGTCGGGTTTACCCGTATGTTCCAACTGTATCGCGGTTATGCCAATAGCGATCGCGCTCAGTTGGCAGGAAGTGAGTCACGTCTGGCGACTGATTTAGCACAGAATTTTGCTTCAGCCGTGGTTGGACCATCCGGTGCGAATGAAGGCTGGGCATATCGCCAGTCTGGGAAGGGTGAAACCCCGAATAAGGCATTGGGAGGTCCTGTTCCCTATGGCACACAGGGCAAAGTCTATCGGGTCGAAGTAGCGGGGATTATTAATCCCAGATATCCGAAAGTGCGTCGCAGCAGCAAAGCCTTCTTAGTTCCTTATGAGGAATTATCCAACAAACTCCAACAGATTAACCGTCTAGGGGGTAAAGTGGCGAGCATTACACCAGCTTAGTCCAAGAAGGCCGACGTTGACGTCTGCTATAAATAGGCAGATTGAACCGATCTGAACAGATCAGATGGGACTGGGGACTGGAGAGATTAGGACTAGAGAGAAAATAGCGGAAATCGCTATATTATTTCTAATCTCCTAACTCTTGAGACTCTAGTCCCATTGGTATGTTGAGTGAGCAGACAAGTTGAGAATTAAGCCAGATAAAAATAGCTGTTTATCGGTCTAAATCAGAAACTTGGATGATTGATAATTAAAATAAAAAAAAGGAGAATTGATTACTATGCTAGGTCAAGTAGCAGCAAGCAGTACACCTAACAGCCCATCGGGGAACCGTTTCTTTACCTATGAAGTCACGGGTTTGCGTCAAAACGAAACCAATGACAAAAACGAATACCCTTTTCGCAAAAGCGGCAGTGTCTTCATTAAAGTGCCTTACAATCGCATGAATGAAGAAATGCGCCGCATTACCCGCATGGGAGGGACAATTGTCAATATTCATCCCGTGAATTCTGATAGTTAGTTGGCGGATTAAGGCAAAAGCTGGTAAACGGTAGGGGGTAAGGGGGAATACTATGCTCATTATCTGTTACCGATTACCAGCTTAGGAGGAACAGTTTTGAGTTTTGAGTTTGTAGGGGCGGGTTTTACTACTATCGTTTCTTACTTAACCCAGATATAACTAAACCCGCCCAGACGAGTGAAAGACATAAGACAAATGACATAAGACAAATGACATTTGTAACTGAACAATCGAGTGGTGGCGAGTCTTTAACAATAGAACAAGCACTGGCGAACCTCAAGCAAAGGGATGATTTAAGTCTTTGCTATTATGCCGCATGGTGGCTGGGAAAATTTCGGGTTCGAGACGCCGCCGTAATCGACGCCTTGATTGTGGCGCTAGAGGAAGAGGCAGATCGCACCGAGGCGGGCGGATATCCCCTGAAACGCAACGCAGCACGGGCGCTGGGGAAGCTAGGCGACCGCAAAGCAGTTTCGCCACTGATAAACTGTCTAGACTGCTTAGATTTTTATGTGCGGGAAGCCGCCGCGCAGTCGTTAGGGAGGTTAGGTGATCCCGTTTGTGTTCCTCAGTTAATGCAATTATTAGAGGGTGGGATAGAAGCAGCTAAACCCGTACCCGGATCACCCCACTTAGCACAACCGTATAATGCCGTCATAGAAGCATTAGGCAGCTTAGGGGCAAAAGAGGCGATCGCATTAATTGAACCCTTTTTAGAGCATAATCAAGAACGGATACAGTACGCCGCCGCACGAGCCATGTATCAGTTAACTGAGAATCCCGCCTATGGCGATCGCTTAGTGCAAGCCCTGAAGGGGAAAAAGTTACAATTACGAAGGGCTGTACTAGCCGATTTAGGGGCGATTGGCTACTTAAAGGCAGCGGATGCGATCGCCCAAACCCTAGCGGAAAATAGTTTAAAGCTCATTTCCCTCAAAGGGTTATTAGAGCATGAAGTGAAAAACTCTGCCAGCGAATCCGTTCAGCTATCAGAAGCAGCCATCCATGTGATGAAGCTAATGGATGACTTGCTATAGCCTTGTAACCAATGACGAATGACGAATGACAAATGACAAATGACCAAAACATCATTCAAGCCGTTGAACAAGCCGATTCTGCCCCTAGCTTACTCGCCGCCGTGCGAACCCTAGCCAACGCCAAGATAGAAGCAGGGATACCCACATTAATTGCCGTCCTCAGTTATAACAACCCCGGTGCCGCCGTCGCCGCCGTTGATGGATTGGTGAAATTAGGAGACATGGCGGTAGAACCATTACTCAACCTGCTTGATGAATATAACTATGGGGGAAGGGCTTGGGCGATTCGAGCCTTAGCCCAACTTGCTGATCCTAGAGCCTTAGATACCTTACTGAATGCGGCTGAAACCGACTTTGCCCTAAGCGTGCGTCGTGCGGCAGCGAAGGGGTTAGGAGATATACAATGGTCAAAATTGTCTCCTGAAGAGATTCCCTCAGCCCAAGGGCGAGTGCTGAAAACGCTACAGGTAACCTCCCATGATCCCGAATGGGTAGTGCGTTATGCTTCCGTGGTGGGGTTGCAAGGATTAGCCACAGCAGTATCCGAAACACAACCGGATTATTGGCAACAGATTATCGCTCATTTTGAGCAACTGATGAATAGTGAGTCAGATTTGGCAGTTCGCACCCGCGTACAATTCGCCTTGGCGCAACTGCAACCGGAAATGGCAAAAGCTGGGTAGGTGGTAGCACTGGCTATCGCCCATCAAACCGTAAAATTTATTCCACAATTTTAGCTGTGCCACGCCAGTATGTTGGCGGAGATTAACTATAAGGATTTAATTGGGATTATTTTATGGAGAAAAAGCCGCAAGTCGATCGTCAACGGGAGCATCAAGCCAACGAGCGCACCTTTCTGGCTTGGCTGCGAACTTCGATTGCTTTAATCGGGTTTGGTTTTGCTATTGCTCGATTTGGCATCTTTTTACGTCAAATTCAAGTAGCAGTGACTCAAGCAGAAGCAGAAATACATCCTCTGTTCAACTCTGAGAACCTGGGAGTAATGCTGGTTATTTTTGGAATTGTGACAATCGCCTTAGCCGCTTGGCGTTATAATAGAGTCTTTTGGCAAATCGAGCGAGGAGATTATCGACCAAATCGACTGATAATTTGGATAACAACTGGGATAGTCATGGTTCTGGGATCTTTAAGTCTTCCGTTTGTGTTTTGGCGCAATCAGATACCCAGCCCTCCAGCGTCGCCCCCAAATAAGCAACAGTCTCATTACTAAAGAATTACAAAAATTGACAGTGGAAACCGGAAATTAACCCTGATGCCTTGTTAGGTGGTGAGGGGGTAATGGAGAGGAGCGACGCAAATAACTCCACCTTAGTTTTTCCACGACTCATCTAGGGCAAAATTACGGATATTTTTCAGGACAAAGCCGCTATCTTCCCTAACTAAATCTCCTGTACAGGCAATAGGCAGCCGTTCTTGATAGGCTTTTATAGCAAGAATGTAATCATGGTTAAATAACTCCATCTGAATTTCTCTAAGTTGATCACATACTACACCTAAAATGACAATATTCCCGCTTAATTGGTCAGCATTAGGAGTATGAATTTGCCTAACAAATCCCGGAATTTTTATGTTATTAGCTGTAGTAATAAGTTCGCTAATAATCTCAAGTTGAGAACGATTTTCTATTGTTTCCAGTGTTTCCAAAATAACACTCATAGAAACCGGAAACCCCGGTATGTCCTGATTTAGGGGTAACAGAATAGTTACCGACTCTCCTCCCTTATTTCCTTGTATCCAAATTGAGGCTTTATCCGGCAAATGGTTCTGTTTATGCCAGCCGTGATTTTGCAAGTAGTTTGCTACTTGTTGAGGTTGGATTGATTGCAGAATATTGATATCCTTTACAGTAACATTCATAGAGCTTCTCCTCTGGCGATACATTGCATAAGACTTTTTAGGGCATTCACCGTAAATCTATTTACTCTAGGAATAGATACAGTTACAGTTTCCTGATTCTCTGTCGATGCTTCTCCAGCTAGGGATATCCAGTAACCACAACGTTTGAGACAGAGTTCCTCTTCTGATTGATATAACCAGTCATTAATGTTATCAGGTACTAGAACAACCACGAGGATTAGAGGTGGATATGTTAATATTCACCCTGATTATACCCTCTACCCAGTTATCCGAGTATTTTACCCGAATCTTGTCCCTAAGCAACAAATTTTTAACTGTTGTTGGTTGAAGCGAAACCTGCCGCCTGCATCAGTTGAAAAGAACAGATTATGACAACGCGATCGCAAACCACTCAACTTCAGTTTTTCCACGACTCATCTAGGGCAAAATTACGGATATTTTTCAGGACAAAGCAGCTATCTTCTCTAACTAAATATCCCGTACAAGCGATAGGAAGCCGTTCTTGATAGGCTTTTATAGCAAGAATGTACTCATGGTTAAATAACTCCATCTGAATTTCCCGAAGTTTATTACACACCACCCCTAAAATGACAATCGTTACGCTTAATTGGTCAGCATTTGGCGTATGAATCTTTATGACCACTCCTTGAATCGCCAGGTTGTTAGCCGTCGTAATAAGTTCGCTAATAATTTCCAGTTGAGAACGACGTTCTGCCTTCTCTAAAATTTCCATAATTTCATACATCCGGCGCGGATAATCATCAAAATATTGGTCTACAGGTAACTGAATTTTTAATTTGTCTTCCGAGAAAGTATCCCTTGTCCAAATCGACACCTTATCAGGAATACGGTTGCGCTCATGCCAACCTGTTGCTTGCAGATAAGCTTCCATCTTTTGGGGTTCTAGATGACTCAGAATATCGATATCTGAGATAATGGCTTTCATAAATTTCCTCCGGCTTCTATCTGTTGCATCAAATTTTTTAGCGTCTCGACTGTAAATAATTGTTGGCGAGGTAAATACACTGTAACGCTCTCTGTATTTAATGTCTGGGGTTGTCCGCGTAGCGATTTCCAGTAAGCACAGTGTCTCATGCACAGTTCAGTTTCAGATTGCTGAATCCATTCCTCTAAATTTTCCGGAATTAACACAAGGACAAGAATTCGAGGGGTAACGGTTCTTTCTTTTCTTAATTCATTGTAATTTTTCAGTTTGAGCGGGTATCTAATCACATCATCGCTGAGGAATGCGATTGAGGTAGACTATTGGCACGATTTATCCGATCCAAAATATCGGACAAATTGCCCAAACCGACAGAATTCCTTTCCTCTGTGATGCATCCCAAGCCGTCGGTAAAATCCCGATCAATTTTCAAGACTGGGGGATTACCTACCTCGCCATCTCCGCCCATAAACTCTATAGTCCAGTTAGGTCACTAACTTGGTAATTCGATCGCGAATTCCGTTCCTTGACCGGGAGTCGAATCGCAGCGCAACTCACCCCCATGGCGTTCCACGACAATCTGATAACTGATGGATAATCCTAAACCCGTTCCCTTACCTACAGGTTTGGTGGTAAAGAATGGATCAAATATGCGTTGGTAAACCTCGGTCGGTATTTCTGCACCATTATTTCCCATATATATTACCACCTTTGAACCACCCTGATTCTCGCTATCCTTAGACCCTTCCTCACCGGGAATCACAGCCGTGCGAATCCAAATTTTGGGTTCAAAGTCTAGGTCAGCTTCAAGTTTCTCCTCTAGCGCATCAATGGCATTACTGAGGATATTCATAAACACCTGATTGAGCTGACCCGGATAACATTTAATCTTAGGGAGTTGACAATAGTCTTTAATCACCTGAATTTGAGGACGGTGGGATTGTTCTTTGAGTCGGTGCTGTAAGAGTAATAGGGTATTATCAATCCCGTCCTGAATATTGACCTGCTTGCACTCCGCTTCATCCAAACGCGAAAAATTGCGTAAGGATTGGACAATCTTAATGATTCGATTCGCGCCCTCTTCCATAGAGGCTAGTAGTTTTGGGAAATCGTAGGCAATAAAATCAACATCGATAGTATCGAGTTCTTCCGCGATCGCGCTGACAGGTTCCGGATAGTGCTGTCGATAAAGCTGGACTAAGTGGAGTAGGGTTTGAGCATACTCCGTCGCTGGCTCGATATTCCCATAGATAAAACTGGTGGGGTTATTAATTTCGTGGGCAATTCCCGCCACCATTTGCCCCAACGACGACATTTTTTCGGCTTGAATCAGTTGGGTTTGAGTGCGTTTTAATTCATTGAGAGTGAATTCTAACTCCCGTGTTTTTTGCCGCTCTCGTTCCTCCGCCTGCTTGCGCTCCGTGATATCGGTAATTGAACCAACAGCGCGGACGGGATTGCCTAATTTGTCCCAATGTGCCTGTCCCCGTACCAACACCCATTTATAACTTCCATCTTGACAGCGCATCTGATACTCTAGGGAATAATCAGGCGTTTCTCGGTTAAGATGTCGCTCAAAGGTGTCCTGAACTAAATAGACATGAGCCGGATGAATGTAACTCATCCATTTGTCAAACGTATTGATAGTCTCATAGTCATATCCGAGTATTTCTAGACAACGGGGCGATAAGAAATGCTCATTGGTAATCAGATTATGATCCCAAATCCCATCATTGTTACCTGAGAGCGCTAATTGCCAGCGTTCCTCACTCTTTCTCAGTTTAATTTCTGCCCGTTTGCGATCCGTGATATCCTGTCCAATACCAATACTGGTGCCATCACTGAGGCGAATATTTGCCCAGGAGGTTTCCAGAATTTGACCGTTTTTAGTCCGCAGGCTGAAATCTCGCCATTTTCCGGAAGCCTTGAACATAAAATCTAAAACTTTCTGGCGATCCGTTGGATTGGGATAACATTCGGTTAACAAATCAATCGTATCCAATTCACCTTTATCCCACCCTAAAACCCGTTCCACCTCTCGGTTAACTAATCGAATATGACCCGTGGCATCATAAAAACAAATCATCACTGGAATATGGTCAAAGATGGTTTGTAGAAGTTCCTTCTGGTAACGGAGTTGATCTTCTGCTTGTTTACGTTCGGTGATATCGCGGGTAGAACCCACCATTCGCACCGGATCTCCGGCGTCATCCCAGAGGGCTTGGGCGCGAGAGTGTAGCCATTTGTAGGTTCCATCCTGACAGCGTAGACGATACTCGATCGCGTAATGGGGTATTTTTTGCGCTAGGTAATCTTGCAGACTCTGATTCACCAAGCCAATATCATCAGGATGCAGATGGTTTTGCCATCCCTGAAAATCAAGTTTAAATTGATCGTTATCGTATTCCAGGATTTCGCGGTAGCGATCAGAGATTAAGGCTTCCCCCGTGGTGATATTCCAATCCCAAATCCCATCCTGATTCCCCTGAAGCGCTAATTGCCATCGTTCTTCACTTTCCCGCAGGGCGGCTTCAGCTTGTTTGTGATCGCTAATATCAGTGGCGGTTCCTAAAATTTGCTCCGGCTTCCCTTCCTGGTTCCAGGTAAAGACAGTCTCCCGACTAGAAAGCCACCGCCATTCCCCATTTTTGTGTTTAATCCGATATTCTAAATCAAAAACTTGGTCAGTTTGGGCGGTTTCCAAGTGCTGAAAATGGTGGAGAATTCCCGGTAAATCATCGGGGTGCATCAGCGTCACCAGAATATCATCCTCCATCTGAATCACGTCTTCCGGTGTATAGCCAAGCAGGTTCTGGATTTTGCGGTTAAAGTAAAGAATTTGCTTATTGATGCGGTCATAAATATACAAGATACTGGGATTTGCCTGAGTAATCGCCCGCAGCAACCGTTGGTTTCCTTGCAGGGCTTCTTCAATCTGTTTTCGCTCGGTAATATCTTGCATTTGAGCAAGACTATACAACGGGTTCCCCCGACTATCTCGCACCAGGGAAACGCTCAAGAGAATCCAGATACTATGTCCCTGTTTATGAATATATCGCTTTTCTAAATGGTAGTAACGAATTTCACCGTTGAGGAGTTGACGGGTATAATCCCGTTCCGCTTCTCGATCACTAGGATGGGTGATTTCTGGGCAAGTCTTGGCTAATAATTCGGCTTCGGAATAGCCAACCATTTCACACAAGTAACGATTCACTTTCAGGAAATAACCATCGAGGGCGACTAACGCCATCCCACTAGCGGCGTAATTAAACGCCTTACGGAAACAGTCTTCACTCTCTCGCAGTTCAGCTTCCATCCGTTGGCGATCGCTAATATCCCGCGCCACCCAGACAACCGAGTGTTCCGCGATCGGCGAAATACTGGCGCTAAACCAAACCTCTCGCCCCTGTAGCCACAGACAGTAATCTAGAGTCAGGGTTTGTTGAGTTGCGATCGCCTGCTGAATCGTTTCCACCCATACTGAATCGGTTTGACTGGGATCTCCCAACAATCGCTGGATCGTCTGATCTATAAATGTTGTATCCTCATACAGACAATTTGAAGCCGTGGGAATAACTTCAATCTCTTGAATCTGGTGATCATGAGTATTAATAACCAGGACAATATCCGTCATTGCCTCAAATACAGCCCGGATTTTGGCTTCAGAGGATTGAAATTTCGCTTGCAGTAATTCACGCTTACTAATTTCTTGTTGTAGTTGCTGATTTAACTGACGTAATTGAGACGTTTGCTGATCTAACAAATGTTCTAAGGTATCCACGGTTTGATAAATATCAATGGGATTAATCGTGTTCAGGATCTGCGTCTGCGTAATTAAACCTGCCAATTCTCCGGCTTCACCTGACACAACCAACCGTCGCACGCGATGCTGCTGCATGAGTTGATGGGCACTCCAAATCGAGTCAGTGGGTTGAATGAGTAATAGCGGGGTACTCATTACGTTGGTAACGGGGGTGTTTGCCAAATCCAATCCCAAGTTGCCAAACTGGACAATATCCCGTTCGGTGACAATACCGATTGGGCGGAGTAAGTTTTGATTGTGTAGGGGCGGGTTTAGGAAATTCGGTTGTGCTATTGGTAAGGTTTCTGCAAAACCCGCCCTGACTGAATTTTGCTGGGAAACCGGAAATTCAGCCTCTTTGACA
Source organism: Coleofasciculus sp. E2-BRE-01 (assembly GCF_040221695.1). Taxonomy (NCBI): domain Bacteria; kingdom Bacillati; phylum Cyanobacteriota; class Cyanophyceae; order Coleofasciculales; family Coleofasciculaceae; genus Coleofasciculus; species Coleofasciculus sp. E2-BRE-01. The sequence continues at coordinate 47,489 of NZ_JAVKEA010000088.1, forward strand.
ATCACCACACAACTGACTCGTTGTGCATTCATCACTTGTGCGAGTTCCAGAATAGAAGTTGTCTCCATGGCGTGAATCACAGGAGTAGACATCACATCGGAGACTTTTTTGTGGTTCAGTAAATCAACGGGTTGGAGAACATCGCGAATTGTTTGCGGTGTGATTACACCGATTAAATTTCCCCTCTCTCCCACCACCGGAAGATGACGAATTTTATACTGACGCAGCCGATTAATCACGGTAACAATATCTTGGGCTTCAGTTTCTGTGATCGTCATCACTGAAGTCGTCATCACAGACGCCAGAGATAAGGTTCGCCAGTCAACACCGGAAGCAATGAGTTGCACGGTATCTCGTTCAGTAAAAATACCTACAACCTTACTATTCGGTTGATGATTGGCTAGTACAAGTAGACAACTGCTGTGAGTCTGAGTCATCCGCGCTAAAGCCTCCTCCACCGAGATATCAGGTGTCACGGTGAGAGGATAGCGATTGATCGCTAAACCATTGTTATGATTCAGTTTAAAAGCAGTAGCAATGCTCATGGAGAAGCGCTCCTGAAACCAACGGTTTTTCTGTCTTCCTATTTAATTCAAGATTTCTAGACTTGTTTCAGGGTTTTATCTAATTTTTTCTCTGGATACTTCATTCTGGCTGGCTGGGGCGATGTTTTTTTTCTGCGATCGCCACGAAATGACTTAGGATTAAACCTGTCAAGTCCAATGAGTAAACCTTAAGTATAGACGACTTTTTGGGATATCTCTATTTTTTGGTCAGAGAAATACTATGGAACGCTTAATTTCTGCCTTGGGGCTGCTGGTATTCATCGGCTTAGGCTACGTTTTATCTGTCAATCGGCGGGCGATTCGTTGGCAACCTGTATTATGGGGAATTGCCTTGCAGTTAATTCTGGCGGTGTTAATTCTCAGGACAGCACCAGGGTTGGTTGTCTTTGAGTTTTTGGGGCAGTTAGTGACTCAGTTCCTGAATTTCTCTGATGCTGGGGCGAAGTTTGTCTTGGGGGAAAATTTAGAGGAGCGCTTTATTGCCTTCAAAGTCCTACCGACAATTATCTTTTTCTCGTCTTTCATCACGATTCTTTATCACTATAAAATTCTGCCCCAAGTGGTTAAGGCGGTGGCTTGGGTGATGTTCAAAACCTTGAAAACATCGGGTGCAGAAACCCTGAGTGCAGCAGCGAATATCTTTGTCGGTTCAACGGAAGCCCCGCTATTAATCAAACCTTACGTATCAACAATGACGCTTTCGGAGTTACACGCCGTCATGACAGGAGGATTTGCCACTGTAGCTGGGGGTGTCTTGGCGGCTTATATTTCCTTTGGAATTCCAGCCGAACATCTCATCGCTGCTTCGGTGATGTCCGCACCAGCCGCTTTAGCCATTTCTAAACTGTTGTATCCGGAAACAGAATCCTCGAAAACCGCCGGGAAAATTACCCTGGAGGTGAAGCCGACAACAGTGAATGGGATTGATGCGGCGGCGACGGGGGCGCTGGATGGGTTGAAATTAGCCGCCAATGTAGCAGCAATGTTGATTGCATTCTTGGGACTGTTAGCCATGGTGAACGGCATTTTGGGGTGGTTGGGTGGATTAGTGGGACTACCCCAGCTCACGCTAGAATCAATTTTAGCGATTATTTTGGCTCCCGTGGCGTGGTTAATGGGTGTTCCTTGGTCAGACTGTGGTCAGGTAGCAGTTTTGTTAGGGAAAAAGACGATTTTGAGTGAGTTTATTGCTTATCTGGATCTCAAAGCCTTGATTGAACAATCTCAGCTATCGGAACGGTCAATTATTATTGCTACTTACGCCTTGTGTGGCTTTTCCAATATTGGTTCAATTGGGATTCAACTGGGTGGAATTGGTGGAATTGCACCAAATCGGCAACCTGATTTAGCACGGTTAGGGGTGAGAGCATTAGTTGGCGGAACACTCGCTTGTTTTATGACGGCTTGTATTGCTGGAATGTTACTGTAAAAATTATAAAATAACATGGCACATCTTTCCTTAAAACCTGCCCTCGCCACCAATAATTGAATAAGCCACTGTAGGGGCGGGTTTAGGGACTAAATTCATATTTCACCGATAAAGGAACAACAAAACCCGCCCTCCTCACCGATAATTGAACAAAACGATTTAACAGCTATGTCTAAACGCAAATCCTCTAACTCCTCCAAAAAGCGTGTAGCTTACCAAGAATTTGGTAGTAATTCGGCGGCTACGGAACGCGGAGTCCAAGAACTTCCACCCAATCAGCAAAACTTGCGCGTTCAAGCGTCTCGTAAGGGGCGCAAGGGGAAAACTGTTACGGTGATTAGTGGTTTTCAATGTAAACCGGACACCTTAACCCAACTTCTCAAACAGCTTAAAACTAAATGTGGTAGTGGTGGCACGGTTAAAGATGATACCTTAGAAATTCAAGGGGATCATGCTCAAAAAATGCTGGAAATTTTGACGCAGTTGGGGTATAAAGCCAAAATTAGTGGCGGTTAGCGCCTTTTGAAAAATGTTGTAGTCAGTGTATCTAATTAGTTGGGGGCGCAAGCCTTGCGCCCCTACATTTGCTATACTATGAAAAACCTTTTATAACAAAACTACGATGATTGCTTCTCCTCAACATCCTTATCTTACACCTGACCAATACCTCATAATGGAGGAACAGAGTCCGATAAAACATGAATATATTGATGGGCAAATCTATGCTATGGCGGGAGCAAGTGACCCTCATGTTACGATTGCTGGAAACCTTTTTGCTCTACTCCGTAGTCATGTCCGTGGTTCGGGTTGTCGAGTCTATATTGCCGATATGAAAGCCCGCATAGAATCGTTAAATCGGTTCTATTATCCTGATGTTATTGTTACTTGTGATCCACGAGATCAAGAAACCTCGACGTATAAGCGATTCCCGACTCTGATTGTTGAAGTTTTATCGGATTCGACTGAAGCATTTGATCGAGGCGATAAATTTGCCGATTATCAGGAACTGGAAAGTCTGCGAGAATATGTCTTAATTAATACCAAACGGCAACGAATTGATTGCTTCCGCCGCAATGATAAAGGGCAGTGGGTGTTGCAGTTTTATACTTCTATACAGCAAGAATTTAAACTCGAAAGTATTGGTTTTACCGGAACGTTGGTAGCGATTTATGAAGATGTAGTTTTTTAATGGAAATTTTAGTGTTGGGCAAGTCAGAGTATTACTATACATTTCTATTTTCAACACAGTTTAACTACGATTAGTAATTCTTGATAAATAACTCACTTCCTTTTGCTGCACTCTTTTTTTTATAATTATTCATACCATACTGGAGTTTCCATTCGACTATTTCCGCAAAACTGAATAGTTTCCTAATTTCAGGTGAGTCATCATAGGTGATTAACCATCTATAATTGCACTTTTGCATAATATTAGCAAATCGCTGATGATCAAACGAAGTATGTAAATTACCTCTAACACCATATAACTTAGACTTTTGTGCTTGATAGTAAGGCGGATCAAGAAATATAAATACATTTTCACCGTCTTGAAAAATTAGTTTTTCATAATCTCCATGGGTAATCGTTACGGATGTAAGAAATGGGGCTACATTAATTAGTCTATCTATAGAAGACTCTGTGAATCTCTGTTCAAAAGCTTTTTGAGAATATCCTCCTGAATCTACTGTTCCTGAAAAGGTAATTCTATTCAATATGAAAAATCTAGAAGCCAATTCTAGCTCAGATAGATGAGTTTTTTTTGCTTTCAATAAGTTGTACAATTCTCTACCATTTGGATAGATGTATCGAAGCTCTTTTATATTTTTTACAAGTTCTTCGTTATTGATTTTTGCCATCTTCCAGAAGCAGTATAAATCATGATTTAAATCATTAATCCAATAACGTATAGGAAATAATATCCTACTATTTTCTAAGCCTAGGAATACAGAACCTCCTCCGACAAATGGTTCTCTAAATTCTTGAATGTCCCAAGGTATATGCGGTAATATTTGATCCAATGCCTTGGACTTGCCGCCGGGATATCGTAGGGGACTTTTGCTCATTTTAATTTGCCGAGGTTATTAATATGGACAGCTTATGATTTACAGTACACTCTTGAGCAAGTGTCATAATAGTCTGTGACTGTATACGACTAAATCGATTTCTTTTACAAAATTCTCCGATGAGAGCATCATCTGCTGGCAGTGATAAAGAACCAACTATCTGTCCTGTTATTTTGAGGCAGACGATAAAGCTGATTTCGCATTCGTCAAGTAATAGTCTTTCTAGATTAGCGAACAGTATTAGTTTAAATAATCCATCCTTGATGTCAGCTTTTGCAGGAAATTTTCGGCTACTATTTTTTGATTCTTGTAGAATGTAAGTATCGTCTTCTCGGTAAACTTCATCAACAGTGAGGTAGTACTCTCCTCCTAAATAATTAGAAATTTCAAATATTCCCTTGTCTCCGTCTGCCAAATACTCCAATGCATGACTGGTAATAACTTCTCGTTGAGCGGCTTTTAGAGAATTCGGTAAAGTATATTGTTTGAAATTTTGCAAACTAAAATAATTGTTGATATTAAACTGTTCAAGAACATTCAGTTGAATATCTCTAGGATGGACTGCAACCCCCTGATTTTGAAAAATAGCTTGATAACTATCTACTGCACATCTATAGACGTTGTTAAAATCCTGTTGAAAATGGGTCGTGTTCCAGTGTAAAGCTGTTAACTGATAGTTGGCTATTTCTTGAATCTTTTGTTTAACATAATCAGGATTAAATTTTTGCTTGGTCAACTTAGCCGAGTTTGCCTTAGCTATTTCCGCTTTGTCATACCAAGCTAATATGATGTATACATTCATTAAACTCATCCAAGAAAAGGTGATAAAGTTGATTCGATCATTATCACCTGCCAATCCCTCATCCTTAATGATTGGAATAATTGTTACTTTTTTGGTGTTTAAATAATAAGTGTTGTATATTCTAGCAAAAGGATAAGAGCGAGTTCTTTTCGGTGAAACCCACTTTGAGAATGCCAAGGTATTTTCTGGACTGTCTAATTCAATGATTCCACAGGCTCTTGAGGTATTAATATTAAATGAATTTAGCGGGTAAACTTTTAATTTAGAACGTAACTGAGGATTATAGCGAATATCTCTAATAAATCCCTTGAAAAATAAGGATGTCATAATTACAGTAAATGTCGCTGAATTGAGCGTTTATAGTGAGTGTTTTAACGATGAGGGCGAAGACAGCGCAACGATGAACCTAGTTTAAAAGCCTAAATCTGCTTTAGCTGCATCGGCGGCGGCAAATACTTCTTCATCTGACTTTTCATCCCAGGAGGGTTCGCCAATTTCTGCGTAGAAGCCTTGATCATAAGGACGAGTTCGTACTACAACTGGCATGGGTACGGCGTGTCCTAATATTAATGCCTGTTGTTTGGAATCTAATTTAGCTAACACCGATCGCAAACTTTGTCCCCCTGAAACTCCGGTGAAGATCGCCTCGATGTCTTTATCGTCATTCAGTAAACAGGTAATCCGGGTGCCAACCTGGGACATGACTTCATTATCAATCCCTGATGGACGCTGATCGACAATCAGTAATGTAACGAAATATTTCCGCATCTCCCGGGCGATAATGCCAAAGATGGTTTGACGCACTGTGGCTGAATCCAGGAAACGGTGCGCCTCTTCAATCGTAATCACCAATGGGTGCGGGCGATCGCATGGATTTTTGCTTTGCAGAAATTTCTCCGCCTTCCGCACGTATTTACCATGAATGCGGCGCGTCATCACATTCGTGGCTAACATATAGGAGAGCATATTCGATTGAGAGCCAAATTCCACCACCACATGCTTCCCCGCATCTAAGGATTGCAGAATCTGGTCAATATAATTTTGGGGACAAGCACTCCGCATGTACTTCAATTCATCCAAACGCAGTAACTTGCGCTGTAATGCCATAATTGAAGACTTATTTCCCCGCTTCTCATCGCAAAACATCTGGATATCTTCATTCGTCATATTCAGGAGTTGCGTAATCCAGGTTTTGCCAAACTCATTGCGGAGAATAATCGCATTTTCTAGACTCGCTTCAGATAGGTTTAACTCCCCGCGCACTAGCATAATATCTTCAACTTCAATTTGATCGTAACTGAGATACATGGCTTGGGCGTCTCGAATTCCTCGGCGTTGGGTGGATTCGGGGTCAAGGGTATAAACTTGGACTTGGTTGGGAAAGAGTTGGCGTAATCCTTTGACTGTACTAAATTGTTTTCCTTCTGATACCGCTTCCCATCCATATTCGGAGTGCATATCGAAGATTAAATTAACCGCCGCTTGCTTGCGAATAATCCCGGATAATAATAAGCGAGTCAGAAAGGATTTCCCGGTTCCCGATTTGCCAAACACGCCATTACTGCGTTCCACAAACCGATCCAGGTCTAAGCATATTGGCACGTCCATGTCAAGGGGTTGACCCACCGAAAAATTCCGCCGATGGGGATCATCTTCCCAGCCAAACACCGCCCGGAAATCGCGTTCACTGGCGTCATAGACTTGGGAGAAGTGACTGGGAATTGTTTTCACCGGAAGCAATTCCATGTCCTCACTACTTTGAGGTTGAAATGAAGCTAAGGGACTTTTGCCATTCAGGTTAAGGTTAGATGTCTCCCGTTTTCCCTCCGTTGGCGTGAACATCAGCATCGGAGTTAAATTGATCGTCCCAAACGTGCCGCTTCCGGCGAGAACCTCACGTAAAAAGTCATCGTTGGGATGGGGGGGATTCGCCCAAATCCGCTGACTGGAGGTTCCTAGCGCCACATCCGTCAGCATACAGAAAAAGCGCGATCGCATCCCTTGAACCACCAGAAACTTACCCACGCGCATATCTTCGACGGAGACATCCGCCTCCAATCGCACTTCCAATCCGCCGGAGAGAGAACCTTGAATGACTGAACCTAAGGGTTTATCTACATCCATCACTGCTAGGGTTTGAACGAAGCCAAGCCTATCTTATCGTTCTCTTCTGGGTTATTGGGCGTTTTTCTAGGATTTCTCGCGATAGCGAGTATGACAAATGACAAATGACAAATGACGATAGCAAGCCGTTAACCTTAATTATCCCCACCTACTTAACAATTAAGCGATCGGTTGAGTCAATGGCGTAGCTGTAAACCAATTCCTTCTCGGCGATTGCGGAGATCATAGTAAATAACCGCCTTAATGATTTGCCAAAATGGCATGACTAAAAGACTGATCAAGGCAAAGGCGATAAATATTAATAATATGAATATACCTATAGCAGAAATCAATGCCTCTAGCGAGGGATTAATCAATAAGGTAGGAATCATTACCAAAATAGGAATCAAAGCGATTAATCCGAGCGGAATCGTGATGAGAGTAGCAACGGCAATTACGCCCATCAGTTGGGGAATAAATCCCTTGCTTAATTTCCAACTGCGCTCAATGGAAGTGTTGGGTTTCATATTAGGTTCTACAGCTAATGGTAACTCAGTAACAAAGAAGTGGGCGTAGACCCAGAGGTAAATACCTAGCGCTACCAAGCTCATCACGTCTCCTAGACTTGATACTATTCCCCCGACAATGCTTGACAGAATCGACAAACCCGTATTAACACCAAAGGCAATTAAACCAATTAACATTTGCGCTATCCAGAAATCCCACATTTTCCGATTGAGCCGATTGCGAATACTATCGATGGTTTCCGGTTGTTCAGCAAACTCACTAACGGCATGGCGTGAAATAATCGCCTGAATTTGATAGGATTTTGCCCAGCCATAAATTGGGACTAACATCCACAAAAACGCCTGAAATGCCAGACCAAAGTATAACTTGAACCGATCGCGATACAAACGTAGACTAGCGCTAACCACATTACCTATACTCAAGGGTTTCATCGGTTGGCGAGGTTGGGAACGGCTGGATTGAGTGCTACGGTGTGAGGTATGAACGCTTGGTTGTCGATTAGGTGACGATGTATACTCTCTAATAGGAGCGTGTCGAGGAACTGCGGCAAAATTTGAACCCGGTGGTGGTTCTAAGTCGGCGGATGGGGAACTGGAAAATGTATCACTTTCAGCAGCAACATCTTCAGGAGTGTGATGCAGATTTAAATCAGGATCGGAATCGTGAATGTCTGCGACTTGAGGAGGTGAGGATTCTATATCAAAGCTTTGATTCCAAGCAAAAGAGTCTTGTCCTTTCTTACGCCCATAAACTTGCACCGTTTTAATCGTCTCAACGCCTAGCTTGGTTAAACCCTGACGAATAAAAGAAACCATCGCCTTTTGGTTGGGAATTTGCGCTGATTCTACCAAGACTTGCAAACAATCGTCTTTGCGATTAACCTTAGCGATGATGTGCTTGGCTCGCAGCGAGCGGTTAATCATTGCCGCAATTGCTTTAGGATTACCTTGTTTAGCGAGCTTTAACGTGTTTGGCTCAGCCATAGCCCTGTCTCCAGTTGGGGTACGTTCAGATTCGATCGAAGTGATCAGCAGACACCAAAGAACCTTCATAGATTACTCTAATTTTCGCGGCTGCTTTTACGTCAAATGCCCCTTTTTGTGATATTTATTTACATTTCCCAATAAAACTTCAGGAAAATAGACTTGCCAATAGGAAAATAGACTTGCCAATTTCCGGCTACAGATGGTAAGGAAACAGGGAATCGGGACTTCAAGTTTAGAACTGAAATCCGAGTAAATTCCAGTACGCCAACACCCCAATGAAAACTAAGGTGGCTAATGTGATCACAGAATAATGCGATCGCGCCCCAAAAGACCAATCGTGATTTTTCCAAGCTAACACGGTAAAAGCCAGTAATCCCAGGGTAGCCAAAGCGGTTAACACAGGAAGACACAAGAATGCGATCGCGACAGGGAGAACGCCATAGACTAACTTCCAGACGCCGATCAGCCAGAGTGATAGGGGTAAACCAATCAGGAAGACTAGATTTAAAGTCGCGATCGCTCCCGCTAATAGCCACGCTGATTTATACTGCTGTTTATCCGAACTCGGCTTGCCCCGCCACCATTTAATTAAAGGGTGTACGATTCCCCTAATCATGGCGGATAGGAACACCACAACACAAAACCCAACCAGTCCAAACTGCACCCAAATCCCTTCATACCAGGATATACGCTCATAAGTACCAATTTTGGGAAACAGGGGATTGTAGGCAAACGTAATCTCTCCCGCCTCATTTTCCTCAAACGCCGTAAACGTCGGCGTATCCACTCGTTTAAATAACAGGGGGGCCACAGGTTCGAGTTGAACGGGTTTGATTTTATTTAAAAAGAAGAGATTGGGCGTCTGAATTTGCAATCGGTTGTTATCACCTTTTTTAATGTGGATATGTTTGAATGATCCTGCTAGTTTTGCCAACGTATGGCGGGGATATTCCATATCTCGATAAGTTCCCGTAAACCGCTCCAGTTCTACCTGAGAAGCATCAAGGGATTGAACGGGTGTAGAATTTTGGTCAACCGGAAAATAATGATCAAAAAACTGGGTAAGGAATTTACTATGAATTCCGCTAAAACTATTAGAGGCAATGAAAATACCAATATTTTGGCTAGGGATTAACGTCAGCGAACTCGAATACCCCCGCAAGCTGCCTAAATGCCCGATCGCACGCATATTATTAACCAGACGTTCCCGAAACCCGTAGCCAGTTCCGGGTAATTTTGGGTGAGGTTTAAAGTGAGTCTGGTGCATGAGTTTCGCCGTATCCGCCTCTAAGATACGCTGGTTTTGATAACGCCCCTGTTGCAAATGAGCAATCATAAAATGCGCCATATCCGTGGCGGTGGCACTGAGGGAGGCAGCCGGTGCAATATCAAGGTAGAGGTAGGGAACAGCTTTGTAGTTGCCTTTTTGATACTGATAGCCAACTGCCAAATCATCCGCTAAATCCGGTGGTGGCGGTTGAGCAAAGCTGCTGCGCTGCATATCGAGGGGTTGTAAAATATGGGCGTTGATATAGTCCTGATAAGGACGACCTGATATCTGTTCCACCAAGTAACCCAATAACGCGATCGCATGGTTGGAATAGCTGTAAAATTTCCCCGGTTGCCAGACAATCGGCGGCATATACTCAGCCAGGTAATCCCCTAGAGGTGTCATCTCTTTTTCAGTGCGGGCGGCGAGTCCAATCAGACGCTTCGTACTACCATCGGTATGCATCATTAGCTGGGCAAAGGTCACAGGTTGAGAGTGGGGGTTGTCAAGTTGAAAGCCTTCCAGGTATTGGCTAACATCACCCTCTAGATCAAGCCGTCCCTGCTCGTATAATTGCATTGTGGCGGTAGCCGTGAAGAGTTTAGACAAAGACGCCACCCGAAACAACGTGCGATCGGCAACAACGGGAGTTTTTTTCTCCAGGTTTGCATAACCATAGCCTTTGGCGAAAAAAACAGTTCCATCTTTGACTACAGAAATTACCGCCCCCGGAACGTGAGATTTGGACATCTCTTGGTCAAAGAAATTATTTACATAATTGGCAAATTCCTGTTGGCTAATAATTCCGGGCGTACCCGCTGCTGGGGAAACCGGGGGTTCTGTTTCAATCGGTTCCTGCGGTTGGCGATCTAAAATAGGAAACTGCAAGGGTTCATTTTTCGCCAATGCGGGAAACCCCGACAGGGACAGAAACAGGATGAATCCAAGTAGTCCGCTAATAATTCCCTTAAACCATTGCTTCAAGGGTAATCTATGCTGGGTTTTGTTAGCCTGCTGTGGGGTCATTCTTCAAAACGATGGAGTCGGCAGCAGAAATCGGGTGAGAATATCACAGAATGAGTATCCCCACCTTGGTAGTTTACCCAGGTGTGAAATAGCAGAAATCTACATAGAGGATGATGATCCCAAGATGCGGTTATAGCTCAAAATGCAAAACCAGTAGATTCAAAATGAATGCCACTGACTTAAGGCTGGTGGGCAATGCCCACCCTACTAGCTTGGCAAGGTTAAACCACTTCTAACTCATCTTCCCGGAAGTGACCGCGAAACTTTTTATCAAATTTAACCTGAATCGGTAAGTTAGCGCTCACGGGTCGCCCTTGCCATTCTGTAACGATAGCAATGACTTCGCCTTCCATACCCTTGATATCAAACGGCTCATTGCGGTGGGCAGGATTGTGGTAAACAATAACAGATGTCTTAACTCGAACGCGATCGCCAACTTTCATACAAAAAGCTCGTTTTCTCTCCAACAGCCTACATCTTGCCAGAAATTACTCTGGCAATCCTAAACCATTCTTACACAGCAAGGTTCTTTCCTAGAGATTAGTTTGGCAACTGATCAAAAACGGTGCTGGAAAATCAGCACCGTTTCCAGACCTGTAGCCACCTCAACCGCAGCCAATTCATAGGTTTACGCCGCCACAGATGCTTGAGGACGAGCAAAAATCATCCGTCCAGCAGATGTCTGTAAAGCCGAAGTGACCACAACTCGCATTTCAGCGCCGAGGTGGTTACGTCCTTCTTCCACAACCACCATCGTGCCATCGTCTAGATAACCTACGCCTTGAGAGGGTTCTTTCCCCTCCTTGAGGATTTTCAGTTCCAGGCTATCACCCGGCAGATAAATTGGACGTACAGCGTGAGCTAGGTCATTGACATTGAGTACCGGGACTTTTTGCAAATTAGCCACTTTACTCAGATTGTAGTCATTCGTCAAAAGCGTGCCATTAATTTCCTGAGTCAACCGAACCAATTTGGCATCCACCGTCTGAATATCCTCATAATCAGCCGGGTGAATAATCAGGCGTTCCGGATAAGCGGTTTGCATAGCTTTGAGAATATCTAACCCACGCCGTCCCCGAATCCGCTTTTGATCATTCGCTGCATCGGCTAACTGCTGTAACTCTTGCAACACAAACTGGGGGATGAGGAGTTGACCCTCGACAAACCCTGTATTCAACAGTTCCTCAATGCGACCATCGATAATACAACTGGTGTCGAGTACCTTACTCGTCGCTGGTTTGAGCGTCCCTTCTGCTACCAACATCGTGTCCAAGCTGTTTGGATTAATCAGTCGCAAAAAAGTCCGACCGTGGGTATCTGCCAGACTGATTCCCAGAAAGGCAAACATCACACTGCCCAAAATTGCCGCCAGGGGCTTGATAAAGGCAAACTCCGAGGGAAAAGGTAGAAAGAAAATCGGGGCTAGCATTAAATTCGCTAACAGCAGCCCCAACACCAAACCGACTGCCCGGGTTAAAATTACCTCAATTGGCAGTTGGCGTACCTGCTTTTCCAAACGACGATAGGTCACCTGCACCGTTAACCCAACCGCAAAACCGATAATGGCGGTAAAACTGGCTAAAATCCAACGCAGCGCCTCCAGATTGGTAATCTGTTCTTGCACGGAAGGCGGAAGCAGTTCAACAATGTCGAACCCTACACCTGCTCCTCCTAGGATGAATAAAAGAATAATGACAAAATCAAGCATGGTTCCAATCCAAGTGGTTTATCTGGCAAATCTTTCGATTCTATTCAAGATTTATAATGATAGAGGTTAATCACATTTATTATATCTTTCCCTCCATTTTGTTTTCCTATACCTATCGGCTTAGCTCGAATATTCAGGTTTTCGTATAAGCGAGTACAGTTCTAGCCCTTTTTTTGTTAATGACTCCAGATTTTTTCTAAAAATACCTTGAACTAATAAGTCTGTCAGCATAAATGGTGAGGATCATTAGGGGTCAGGGAACAGGACATTCAGCTTCATAACTCATAACTCATAATTCGGATATCCTTGGTGGTCATAAATTAAATAACATTTACAAAACGTAACTTTGTTTGGTTTGTTTCCATCGATCTACTACTTGTTAATCAAACATTTAAGAATTATTCGTAAAATTTCCGCCTAATATGTTAAATTTTTCAAACAAATCTGAGAAAATCATCGAGATGGGAATTGCCCATTCCGCCTACATCCATATCCCCTTCTGCCGACGCCGATGCTACTACTGTGACTTTCCTGTATCTGTAGTCGGCGATAAAGCCAGGGGCAGTACGTCCGGCACGATTGAGGAATATGTTGAGGTCTTAGCTCAAGAAATTCAAACAACACCAGCCTCGACTTGTTCTCTCTCAACCATTTTCTTTGGTGGTGGCACCCCCTCTCTGTTATCCACTCAACAGTTAAACCGCATTCTGGATACCTTAACACAGCAGTTTGGCATAACTACCGATGCTGAGATTTCCATGGAAATAGACCCAGGCACATTCGACCTGTCGCAGATCAAAGGATACCGGGATGCGGGCGTGAATCGAGTGAGCCTGGGAGTTCAAGCCTTTCAGGATGAACTATTGGGCATTTGTGGGCGATCGCACCAGCTTAATCATATCTTCACCGCCGTTGAGTTGCTCCGCCAAGTAGAGGTTCCCGACTGGAGTTTAGATTTGATTTCTGGATTACCCACTCAAACCTTAGAACAGTGGCAGGAATCCCTAGCCACCGCCATTCAGCTTGCCCCTACCCATATCTCCTGCTATGACTTGACTATAGAACCCGTCACCGCCTTTGGACGGCAGTACAGCCCTGGCATTTCTCCCTTACCGACTGACGAGACAACCGCTCAAATGTATCGCCTTGCCCAGCAACTCCTTACTGATGCCGGGTATGACCATTATGAGATATCCAACTATGCTCTACCCACTCATCAATGCCGACATAATCGGGTGTATTGGGAAAACCGTCCTTTTTATGGATTTGGTATGGGGGCGGCTAGTTATATCCAGGGGCGGCGGTTTACTCGACCCCGCACCCGGCGAGAGTATTATGCTTGGGTAGAACAATTTATCCAAGCAGGAGGCGTCCTTGAGTCTCTCCCAAGTAGTACCACTGATATCCTCTTAGAAACCGTCATGTTAGGATTGCGTCTGGCAGACGGTTTGAGTCTATCCGCGTTGAGGGAAAAATTTGGTGAAACCCTGATAGAAAGGATTTGGCGCAGTTTACAGCCATCGGTTGACAAAGGTTGGATCAAAATAGTAAATCCCGATGGGAGCGTTATCGATATGCAAGCAGTCTCAAACAGACCCATCAGTGGACGGATCAGATTGAGTGACCCCGACGGCTTCTTATTTTCCAATACGATTCTTGCAGATATATTTAAAGATATAGGTGAAGGTTAAGCTGGGACACCAATCAACCCTCGCAACGTTTCCCTTTGAACGTTTCACCAAGGGCGGCGGCGCAAAAGGTCTACAATTCTCAGGTGAGGCGATCGCGCTTCTCATCAATCAATTTATAGCCGGCGGCAAATTTTCTCTGTTTACCTAGAAATCCGGAGTCATTGGCGATATGGGCGTATCCAGTATATAGTTTTAGCGATCAGCTTACCTTCATGGGGATATACCAGGGAGCTGAGACCCAAATTCGTGACGCAGATGGATCAAGATGAAATTAAACGATTAGGAGCTTCCCTCAGACAGATCGATCCGGGGATATTAAGCCCAGCGAAAGAGGGGATTACCAAAGTTTGGTATCAAGGAGGCGAGCCTTATTTTGATATAGTGGTAGAACTTCGCCACGGCAAAATTGAGTGGTTTCAATTTACCTTGCGGGGTAAATCGATTTCCTGGAAACCGGGGTTTTTGGGTTTACAAACGGGAAAAACGAATGAATTACAAACTGATGACCTGACGTTTCATCCAGCCAGCAAATTGATTGAACATAACAACCAAAAAGATCATAAATTTATTGAATTAGCTGGCGCTATTCTACAAACTCGCGCCGATGAACCTATCTTCAACCAAATTCTGACATTGTTCGATGCGGCTTAGAGCGTCGGGGTAAGCTAAACCTGGACATTCCTACTAAATAGGTTGGTGGAAACAAACTTAACTATATTATTAAGTTATGTAAATAGATCTCAAACTCTTAAATAAACAAATGACATAGTTTGCTTCTCAAAGGAAGCGAGTTCTCAGCCGTTAACTTTTATTGTTCCTACCGACGACTTACCGCTAAAGTCTAAAATCTAACACTGGCATTCTCCCGTTACCTGTTGTCGGTTGCTTATTTCTGTAATAATGACGATCTATGTAATTCTGTTTAATTAGGAAGAAGGGGGCTGTATGGCTGGTAGTCAGGTTGATGCCGATTTGTGGATAAGCGAGTATATCACGCCTTGGGATATCTATGTTCACGGGATTACCAAGGTTTTAGCTTATAAAAAAACAGCCTATCAGGAAATGTATATTGTGGAAACAGGAGCCTATGGTAAAGCCTTAGTTTTAGACGGCAAATGGCAATCCTGTACAGGGGATGAGTTTATTTACCATGAATCCCTGGTTCACCCGGCTATGATTAGTCATCCTAATCCGCGCAAGGTTCTGGTATTGGGCGGGGGTGAAGGAGCAACGGTACGTGAAATCCTGCGCTGGAAAAGCGTTGAGCAGGTGATGATGGTGGATATTGATGGTGAGGTTGTGGAGGCTTGCCGACAACATCTGCCAGAAATGCATCAAAATGCCTTTGATGATCCTCGAACTCAACTGGTGATTGGTGACGCTCTAGAGATTTTAGACAAGATGGAACAACAGTGGGATATTGTCATCTCCGATCTGTCTGATCCGATTGAAGAAGGACCATCCTATAAGCTGTTTACCAAAGAGTTTTTTGAGAAAGTTCAGCGCGTTCTGACAACCAATGGGTTTTTAGTCCTGCAAGCTGGACCGGTGGGAACGTTCGCGGTCAAAGCCCATGCTCGTCTAGTCAATACCTTAAATACTGTTTTTCCACATATACACTCCTATTCTTGCTACACCCCCACCTACGGTGAACCCTGGGGATTTGCGATCGCGTCTGCCCAAGCCATTGATTCTCAACCCAATCCGGCTACCGTTGACCAACACCTGCAAGATAATACAACAGGGGGCTTGCGCCTAATCGACGGTGTGGCGTTATTAGGACTGTTACAAACCCCTGCCTATATCCGTCGTGCGATCGCCTCGGAAACTCAAGTCTATACCTTAAACGAACCGCCAAAATTCTTTGGTAAGGGGGCATTGAATCAATCCTGATAACGAGTTGCGCTTAAACGTAGTGGATAGGAAGAGCTGGGGAAACTAGGGGAGTGGGTGAAGCGGGGGGAGAGAACGTTATAGTTATATCTTTGGTCGCAACTTGGCATGACTCACGAGAGCATGATGTAACAATTTGTTACAATAAATGTAACGATTTATTGCAGTCTTAAAAAAAATAGACAGAAAAAAGGAAGACAACAGCGTAAAATTGCCAGTAAAACCAAGTAACTGAAATTCTCAAGACTTCCAGGGTGCGACTCTCATAAAAATTCCTCCGTTGCGGGAAACCCCCTGTATGCGAGACCGGGGAGTGTCAAATTTACTAGCTGATGCTCCTCCTTGGTAGGTGGATAGCTGTCATAGCTATCGAATAGCCAAATATCATAACCAAGCCAACCTGTCAAGCCTGATTGAATCAGTAACCATCCCCGTAATTCTGCCCAGCTACGCCGATCTTCACCCCAGAGACATTGCTCATGCAGCCTAGTGGTCTGCCGTTCCATTCCTTAGCTCTAGAACCAGCAATTGATGCTCATTTTTTGACCGTCGCACCAGATACGCCGCTGGTGGATGTCTTGGCGCTAATGAGTCGATTTCGCAGTTGCCGATTACCCAGCCAAGCGTTAGGAACTGACATGAGTCACATCCCAGCGAATCTCCCACAAATTTCCTGCCTGTCTCAGGAAGAAGACGCCGTGTTTGGTGTGGCGAATACGGCGGCGGGTTGTGTATTGGTGATGGAGGAAGGGCGACTGGTGGGCGTATTCACCGAGCGCGATATCGTTAGGTTAGCTGCGGCTGGTCTTCCCTTAAGCCAGGTCAATATTTCCGAAATCATGACCCGACCCGCGATTACGCTGCAACCGTCGCCGTCTCACGATATTTTTACTGCATTGGGACTCTTACGCCAGCATCGGATTCGTCACCTGCCGATTGTCAATGAACAAGGGCAACCTATGGGAATTGTCACCCATGAGAGTATTCGCAAAGCCCTGCAACCCGTTAATCTACTGACGCGATTACGCTGTGTACAAGATGTGATGACCACAGCGGTTATTTATGCACCCGTAACTACAGCGGTGCTACAGTTAGCCCAGCTCATGACAGAGTATCAAGTCAGTTGCGTGGTGATTACTCAAGTCAGAGATTCGGAAATTCAGCCTGGTGAACAAGACGCATTCACGCCAGCCGGATGTTCGGCTCCTTTGACTAAAGTCTCTTGTCCCTGTCCAATCCTTTATTCTCAGTCCCTGATTCCCGTGGGTATTGTCACGGAACGCGATATTGTACAGTTTCAGGCACTAGAACTAGATTTATCGCGCCTGCAGGCTCAAGAGGTGATGAGTACACCCTTATTTTGTCTGAGTCCCTCGGATTCCTTGTGGCTCGCCCATGAACAAATGCAGCAGCATCGGGTGCGACGGTTGGTCGTTCGCGGCAATCAGGGAGAATTAGTGGGAATCGTTTCCCAAACCAGCCTACTGCAAGTGCTTAACCCCGTGGAAATGTATGGGGTAATCGAACTACTGCAACAGGCGGTGGAAGAACGAACCTCGGAATTAGCCCAGACAAATGAACGGCTACGCCACGAAATTGGGGAGCGCCAGCGAGCGGAGTTAGCCCTGCAAAAATCTCATGACCAATTGAAAATTCAAGTTGAACAGCGCACAGTCCAGCTTACTCAAGCCAATGTCCAGCTTCAACAAGATATTCTAGAACGCCAGCGGGTAGAAACAGCGCTGCGGCAAAGTGAAGCCCAGTTGAAAAAACAAACCCGCGAACTCACACGCATGATCCAGCAACTGCATTCTTATCAAAGTCAGTTGATTCAGAGCGAAAAAATGTCGTCTTTGGGACAACTGGTTGCGGGGGTGGCTCATGAAATTAATAATCCGATTAATTTTATTTACGGTAATATTGCTTACGCTTCTCAGTATGTTCAGGACGTGATGGGTCTGCTGGAACTCTATGAGCAGTACTATCCTCAGCCTGTATCCGAAATTCAAGAAACGACAGAGGACATTGACTTAGAGTTTGTCAAAACGGACTTGCCTAAACTGATTAACTCCATGAAACTGGGTGCCGATCGCATTCGCAACTTGGTGCTGTCGTTGCGAAATTTCTCCCGCTTGGATCAAGCGGAAATGAAATCAGTGGATTTGCATGAGGGATTAGACAATACGTTGTTGATTCTACAAAATCAGCTCAAAGCGACGCCCGGTCTAGTTGAAGTGCAGTTGGTGAAGGACTATGGAGATTTACCTTTGGTGGAATGTTATCCGGGACAACTCAACCAAGTGTTTATGAATCTACTGAGTAATGCCATTGATGCGCTCGAAGAGTTGAGACAGTTAAATGCTCAAGCCCAGTTGTCTAATGGACAATCCTCTAGTCCTTATCCCACGATTGTGATTCAGACCGCAATTAAAGACGTGAAGCGTCCTAAGTCCCAGGCAAAATCATTGTTGGTGAATCAATGGGTGGTGGTTCGCATTACGGATAATGGAGCTGGGATGACTGAGATTGTGCGTCAACGTCTATTTGATCCGTTTTTCACCACTAAACCTGTCGGAAAAGGCACGGGTTTGGGTTTGTCGATTAGCTATCAGATTGTCGTGGAAAAACATGGGGGATATCTTCAGTGTAATTCTGAACTGGGGCAAGGCAGTGAGTTTGTGATTGAAATTCCGCTGCGACAGCATCATCAGGCATCGATGACCTTTCCCAGTAGAAACGGGTAGAGCACAGAGAGCTGGGGAAGCAATGTAGAGACGTAGCATGCTACGTCTGGAAGCTGGGGAAGCTGAGGCACTCTGAAAAGGAAGGTTGTACAATTAAAGGCAGCAACTCAGCATAATGGGCGAGTTGCGATCGCGCTTGTCAACCCCTGCAAAAACTACCCGTTTCCAAGACCATGAGTTTATCATTAAAGCAGCTAACCGTTTATCTGACCTTGCTAGGCTTAGGCGGTGGAGCAGGGGTTTTAGGTAGTCGCTACCTTATGGCTGAACCCCAAGGGGTCAATCCTCCAGAAGCGGTGCCGGCGGTATTGGAACCCTTAGCCCCAAAACGCTCCAATCGTCCAGCTCCCGGCAATCTCAATTTTATTGCCCAAGCCGTTGAGCAAGTTGGACCAGCGGTGGTGAGGATTGATGCGGCGCGTCAGCTCAGCCAAGATGTTCCCGAACCGTTTAGAAATCCCTTCTTCCGCCGCTTTTTTGGCAATGAGATGCCTGTCCCTGAACCTCGCGTGGAACGGGGAACCGGATCGGGTTTTATTCTGGAGTCAGATGGGCGAATTATTACCAATGCTCATGTTATCGACGGGGCGGATATCGTCAAGGTTACACTGAAAGATGGACGGACATTAGAGGGTCGGGTATTAGGGGCAGACCCAGTAACCGATGTGGCGATTATTAAAATTGAGGCGGAAGATTTGCCCACTGTCCGCTTGGGTAAAGCCGATGAGTTGATTCCTGGGGAGTGGGCGATCGCGATCGGGAATCCTCTGGGTTTAGATAATACAGTAACCGTTGGCATTATTAGCGCTTTGGGGCGATCGAGTTCTCAGGTTGGGGTTCCGGAAAAACGAGTTAGTTTTATCCAAACCGATGCAGCAATTAATCCTGGAAATTCCGGCGGACCCTTATTAAACGCCAATGGTGAAGTCATTGGCATTAATACAGCGATTCGCGCCAACGCTCAAGGATTAGGCTTTGCCATTCCCATTGAAACCGCTCAACGCATTGCTGAACAGCTTTTTGAAAAAGGTCGGGTTGACCATCCTTATCTGGGAATTCAGATGGTCACACTGACTCCAGAGTTACGCAAAGAAATTAATCAGGATCAAGATGCGGGTTTAAAAGTGACTCAAGACCAAGGTGTCTTGATCGTCCGCGTTGTTCCTAATTCTCCAGCTCAACAAGCGGGTATTGAACCGGGTGATATTATTCAAAAAGTTGGCGGAAAACCGATTAAAACTGCCTCGGATGTACAAGAAGAAGTAGAAGCTAGTGAAGTGGGCGCGAATCTCGATATTGAAGTGAATCGTCAGGGGAAAACAAAAACAATTCTCGTGCAACCTGGAGCGTTTCCGGTAAATCAGTTAGATTGACATTCTTCCCAACTAACCCTGATTGGGGTATGGTTGGATTCTTCTTGCCAAATTCGATAAAATATCGGGGGATACGTTAGGACATCAGTTGATCTCAAGAGGGAACAGGGAACAGAGAACAGGGAACGGTTGTATGTAGTGCGAGCGTCTCGCTCGCTATCTTGTATGGTTTTTATCTATTAAGCCTTAAAATTTGCTGAACCTTTAATCGTCCTTTGCACTTTTATTTTAAAGGGTTTCCGGTTTGTGCAGCAAGTCTTACCACAAACGGTTAATACTGCAAGAGTTGCACCACAAACTCAGCCGCCGTCAGATAACGTCGCCATTCTCTCCCATTCTCAAGGGGTTGTATTCCCCACCCTAGACAGCTATCCGGCTTTTCCCATAACGTTAGATGCTCCACTGGGGGGTCAGCATAAAAACGACTGTTACCACTTCCCAATAAGGCGGAACTCCAGTGGGTAAAATAATCGTGACTCAGCCGATGAATGGGAAATGTTCCATATAAGGGTACACCCCACCCATCCAACGCCACCAGCGCTTTCACAGTTCCCCCAAGCATCTGCCATCCCCATGCTGCACCAATCGCACCAACTACTCCTGCACTAAAACTGATAAAAGTAACAGAGGTGTTCATTAGAGTAAGATGACCCTGTAAATAGTTCAAAATATGAATAGCTGAATATGCCGGATACTCGTGGCTAGGAAAAATTAACATTTGCTGAACACGCCCTAAATTGCCAGAGTCACAGCGTTGTAACCCAGCTAAAAACTCCTGTGTCAACTGTGAATTGTGAATGCCGGGACAAATAATAACTGCTTTCTGCACTGTAAATAATTCTCCAATATTTT
The DNA here is from genome assembly GCF_040221695.1 of Coleofasciculus sp. E2-BRE-01. Classification (NCBI taxonomy): domain Bacteria; kingdom Bacillati; phylum Cyanobacteriota; class Cyanophyceae; order Coleofasciculales; family Coleofasciculaceae; genus Coleofasciculus; species Coleofasciculus sp. E2-BRE-01. The sequence continues at coordinate 68,523 of NZ_JAVKEA010000088.1, forward strand.
GACTTTATTTGCTATTATTTTTTTATTTGCTATTATTTTATTTACTGGACTTTAGACTATGAGGTCTGTGTTGAGTTTATTAATCAGCCTGGGTGCGATCGCTGTCTGGACTCTGTTACAGCAGATTGCAAGTAAATGAAGTACACCTACATGTAGTCTAAACTCCAGTGATTTAGGGACGATTGTTAACAATCGAATTCAGTGAGATAGGGCGGGTTTTGTTGTTCATTGATTTCAGCAATAGCTGACTTTAGTTCCTAAACCCGCCCCTACAATTGACCATTCGCTTCGCTAAAGGGCATGCTTATGACAAAGATGCGATAGTGCAAGCCTCTGCGCCTTCAGCCGGGGGAGTGTCAATGATTACTGGCTCGATACTTAGCGGGCATAGTAGTATCAAGAGGAGTGTTTCCCTATCTTTTCCAGATATTCCGTGATTACCAACTCCGTTGACGCCATTCTGAACCGCGCCTTAGCTGGTGAAGACATTTCTCCAGAGGAAGGTGTGATTCTCCTTCAGCAATCTGAACCGACTACTGTGGCGGCGATTCAGGAAACGGCTGACCAATTGCGCCATCACCAAGCAGGCGATCGCGTCACCTACGTGATTAACCGTAATATCAACTTTACCAATATTTGTACTCAGCACTGTAGTTTCTGTGCCTTCCGCCGCGATGGGGGTACAGAGGGGGCGTATTGGCTAGATTGGGAGCAAATTCTGGAAAAGACAGAGGATGCAGTACAACGGGGGGCGACGGAAATTTGTATGCAGGGGGGATTGAACCCGGAAGCCACTATTAATGGTGCGGCTTTACCCTATTATCTGGAATTGGTGAAAACGATTAAGCAAGCATTTCCTCAATTACATCTCCATGCGTTCTCCCCCCAGGAAGTCCAATTTATCGCTGAACAAGATGGATTGAGTTACGCTGAGGTCATTGCCGCACTGAAAAAGGCTGGGGTTGGTTCAATGCCTGGAACGGCGGCTGAGGTTTTAGATGACGAAGTGCGGCGCATCCTTTGTCCGGAAAAGACCAATACGACAACCTGGTTAGACATTGTGGGAATGGCGCATCGATTGGGAATGCCCACAACTAGCACAATGCTTTCGGGTCATATTGAAACGAACCAACAGCAGATGGGGCATTTAGCCAAGCTGCGATCGCTTCAGCAACGAACTCGCGCTCAAGGCTATCAGGGCCATATCACAGAGTTTATTCTACTGCCTTTTGTTGGTCAAGATGCCCCTAAACCGTTGCGTCAGCGTGTGGGGCGAGATCAACCGATTCTCCAGGATGCCCTATTGTTAACGGCTGTGGCGCGAATTTTCCTGGGTAATTGGATTCCTAACCATCAACCAAGCTGGGTGAAATTGGCTTTGGCTGGTGCGAAGGAAGCTCTCAGATGGGGCTGTAATGACATTGGCGGCACGTTAATGGAAGAACATATCACCACCATGGCAGGCGCTCAAGGGGGAACCTGTATGGAAGTCGAGACTCTCCAGAAAGCGATTCATTCGCTAGGGCGTCCCTACCAGCAACGCGATACACTTTATCGACCGATACTAGATCAGGTTTCAGATACTTTAGGGGCGCACGTCTGTCATTGATGTCAATTTAAACTCAAAAGCAGGGGTTGACAGAGCCTGTTCCGAAAGAACGTAAGGACTACAGCGTATTGTAATTGGTCGGTTGGGTTGGCTCATGTTACCCAATAGAATATAGGGCTAAAGCCCTTACTACAAGCCAACGCGATCGCATTATGTATGATTGAACTGGATTACTGGGAAATCGCTACTGATTCAGGTTGCTTGGATAAGCGCCCATCTTCCATATAAATAATCCGATCCGCAATATCCAAAATGCGATTATCGTGGGTTACGAGTAAGATTGTACACCCCTGTTGCTTGGCTAAATCATGCATAATATCAACCACATCCCGTCCCGATTTTTTATCTAGTGCGGCGGTGGGTTCATCAGCTAGCACGATTTGGGGACGGCTGACAAGAGCGCGGGCGATCGCGACTCGCTGTTTTTGTCCACCTGATAAATCTGCCGGATAATAATTGATGCGCTCTTCTAAACCCACCTGCTTGAGCATTTCCGCCGCCCGACGGTGGCGTTCTGACTTGGAAAATATGCCATGAACTTCTAACCCCATTTGCACATTTTCAAGCGCCGTTAAACTACCGTGTAAATTGTGTGCTTGGAAAATATAACCATTATATCGTCTTGCCTGTACCAAAATATTCTGGCTAGCTTGACAAAGTTCTTGCCCTAATACGTTTAGACTGCCTGACTGAGCCGATCGCAAGCCGCCTAATAAAGTCAGTAGCGTGGTTTTTCCCGATCCAGAAAGACCTGTCATAATCACAATCTCGCCAGCAAAAATCTCTAAATTGATGTCGAATAACACCTGCTTTCGCAGTTTCCCTGTGCCAAAGTAGTGGTTAAGTTGATGAATATAAATTACGGGTTTATTTGTCATTTTTCATTGGTCATTTTTCATTGGTCATTGGTCATTTTTCATTGGTCATTTGTCATTTGTCATTTGTCATTTGTCATTTGTCAGGGAACAGTTAACAGGTAAGGTAGAGTTTTGAGTTAACTTCCCCATCTTCCCCATCTTCCCCAGCTTCCCCAGCTTCCCCAGCTCCCCCAGCTTCCCCAGCTTTAAAAAATATCAGCCGGATCAGCCGCTTGGAGTCGGCGAGTCGCGATCGCACCTGATGCACCACACATGACAAATGTCAGCAGAAGCACAAAAATAGTCCGACTCAACGGCATCGCCAAAGGCAGTGCGGTTGCAGCCGCTGTAACTTGATAAGCCGCTAGTGCGATCGCTAAACCGGGTATAAACCCTAACACCGATAAAATTAGCGCTTCTTCAAAAATTACCCCTAACAAGTAAGTATTCCGATAACCCATTGCCTTGAACGTGGCATACTCTTCCAAGTGGCTATTCACATCCGTCGAAAGCACTTGGCAGACAATCACCGTACCCACAATCAATCCCATGATCGTGCCTAAGCCAAAAACAAACCCAATCGGTGATCTCGATTGAATATCGGCAATTTCAAAATCCACATAACCCTGACTCGTCAGTACCTGCACATCTTCCGGTAATCGCGCCACTAAAGCATCTCTCACCTGTTCTGGCTCATACCCCGGATGCAGACGAATTAACCCCAGACTCACAGATCCAGCATCCCGTTTGGGAAATAACCTTAAAAAGTTTTGATCGCTGGTAATTAATGCGCCATCATCGGCAAAGGATGCGCCGACTTGGAATAATCCGGCTACGGTTATGGTTCGCTGTCCAATTTCTGTGGTGGCTGGCTCTCTCTGTTTAACCTGGGCAATCATGTTCTGGTATTCCCCCCGCGAGGCTTGGTCAAATAAAACGGTATCCGGTAGCCGAATCGCGTCAAGTTGCTGATTGACTTCAGGTAAATTAAAGGCAGGTCGATCCGGGTTTTGTCCAATCAGCAGCATGGATGTCTTTTGGCGGGTTTGGGGATTTCGCCATTGTACGGAGCCAAGGTATAATGCATCAGCTGAGGCTACTCCTGGCACGTCTTGAGCTTGGTACCTGAAGGGGTGACAAGCAGCTCAAAAGCTTGGCTTACATTGCATTTCCCCCCTCAAGCCTCGAAAAGATGAGAGCTTATTGACAGAATTATTGAGAATGAATACGCGAATGAGAATGATAATCACCTGGGTGACACTCC